>DATDCP010000406.1:0-15335 GCA_036524255.1 Chitinophagaceae bacterium | reverse complement strand
GCTGCTACAATATTTGTAATGCCATCTACATAAAAAAGTAAAGTGAAATTTATATTTGCCAGGATCCCACCAATACCACTACCAATTGCCCATCCAAGGTTAATAGCAAGCCTGTTTAATGCATAAGATCTTGTTCGGTTATCCGATTTACTATAGAATGCAACTGCAGTAGAATTGGCAGGACGAAAAGCTTCATTAATAAATGCGAGCAGATAAGTGAAAAGACAAATAAACCAATAGTTCTGCATTTGTGCTAAAACAAAAAACATAATTCCACCGCCCAGTAATGTCATTATTTGAACCGGGTAAAAGCCTATTTTATCTGTGAGCTTACCTCCAACAAAAGCACCCGTAAATGCACCTAGACCAAAAAAAGCAAACACCAATCCCGCTCTGGAGACGCTATAGCCCATTGAAATAAGATAAAGCGTAAGAAAAGGCACTACCATAGTACCACTCCTGTTGATCAACATAACTACGGAAAGCAGCCAGGTAGAACGGGACAACCCGCTATAAGCATTTTTATATGTTGCGAAAACAGGTGTTAGCATAAAAGAGATGCAAATGTACCGCCTGGTGAAATTTGATAATTATCAAAACAGGAAAGATTCTTTGATTAAGAATTTTTCAATACTTTTAAAAACTAAAAACCTAAGAATGAAAAAAATCTATGTATTCGCAGGCTTGGCAGTTCTGGCAATGGGCCTTACTTATTGTTCGTCGTCCAAGAAAGCCGCCAAAACAGCCGCTGCTGCTCCTAAAACAACTTATACAGCAAACGTATCTACGATTATTGCTGGTAGTTGTGCTCCTTGCCACATTCCATCGAAAGGCGGAAACAAAAAGCCCTACGATAACTATGCAAACGTAAAAGCAGATATTGACTCTATCATCCGTCGTATAGAACTAAACCCGACTGACAGGGGTTTTATGCCATTTAAAAAGGAAAAGCTATCAGCTGATGTGATTGCTGTTTTTAAGAAATTTAAAGAAGATGGTGCTTTAGAAAATTAATAATCTTGTTTTAATATAAAAAGGCCTTCAATTGAAGGCCTTTTGCTTTTATAAGAATTCTCATGAAAGAAAATATAAAATGTTACAGAAACGCTACGATAAATGCTTTTCAAGTACCAACATTTCGAGGGGTTGTGTTGGAATACCAAATCGTTCATCAACAGGGAAGGGGAGCAGTTTCCCTGTTTTCTGGTAACCGTTTCTTTCATACCAGGCTATTAGTTCTTCTCGAACAGTAATAACAGTCATATAAATTGAAGTACAGTTATATTCTCTTGCGTAATCATCAGCAGCGGCTAATAATTTTTTACCGATCCCTTTTCCTTGTGCTATTGGTGATACTGAAAACATACCGAGGTAGATCCTGTTATCCTTTTTATGAAGAAGAACACAGCCTTCTAATATCCCTTCCTCGTTTAAATATTTTAAAAATACAGAGCCGGGCCTTTTAATAAGATTTGCCACCGTTATTTCATCAGTTCTCTTGTTGCCAATGAAAAGATCGGCTTCAGATGTCCAGCCTAGTTTGGAATTTTCGCCACGATAAGCATTGTCCATTAAAGCAACTAAGGAGAGAATATCTTTTTCGTCCGCGATCACGATCGGCATTGACTAAAGATATTACTTAATCCTTTTTACTAAAAATTCTTTGCGGAGTTAATGCCTCTTTGAACTCTTTGCAACCGCTGACCGTAGTCGTTTAATATATAAGCGATGTAAAGACTTCTGGTTCCATAAGCACCACTGCTTATTTTTGGATATAGATAAAAATATTCCAATCGTAAACGAGTGGCTTTCCAGATATAATTATCCTTATAATAATTGACAGAACCCGAGCTATCAAGTTTTACCTTTTCATTGTTGCTAACATCTTTGGTGGGTTGACCAAAAGAACTTTTGCAGGCAACGATTAGCTTTTCATAATATTCAGGAGAAACCTGTACAATGATCTTTGCTAATGTGTCTTTCAAATAATACAATTCGATTGCTTTGACAGGTATATCACCGATCATATCTTTAGTGTAGTCTATCACAATCTTATCAGCACCTTCTGCATCTTTATTTTTTACGCCTAAGCCTAAAACGAATTTAGAACCAAGCTTATATTTCTTAAAGCCATTATTGTCCTCAAGATTTTTTAGGTTTTGCGCCTGGATATTTGATAGGATTAATACTCCTGCTAATAAACAGGAAATACGGAAAAGGATCTTTTTCATATTTGAAGGGCTTTTGTAGAGGTTTCCTTTTTAAAGCAAAAACCATGCAACCTGTGATATAACCGAAAAACCCTCGGAAAAATTGTACCAGGGCTATCTAAATTGGGAGAATAAATTCAGGACTTAATAATCTGAATATTCTGTCGGGTACAAGAAGCTAATATCGATATGCGAAACATTATGCTGATATTCCGGCATTGAAGAAAGTTTTTTCCAATAAGGATCATTTATAAAGTTTTTCCAGTTAGCATCCCTCGCCGTTTTATGTTCATGACATGTCATATACATAAGATTTGGCATTTTGCTGCCGGCGACGACCTCCGCATAAAAGTTTGCATTAAAATTCAGCCGCTTGAATAAACCGATCTCATCACCTTCATTGAACATGTGCACTTTATTTTTAAATATCTTCTCAGTAGCACCTTCGTAACTTCGCAGCTCATAGACCCTGTCTTTCCTTGGGCCATTAAGTTTAGGCAATTGAAGTACTGGTGCCAGAGAAAACGCATGAAGTAAAATTGTTTCCATCCTGGAATAAGGGGCAGTTGTATAAACCGCATCCAGGTATTCCGCTCCGGCGGCCAGGTAGTTCTTGTCACTAGTTAGTTTTGATGATATCTTCATTATTTCCTCCAAAGATTTTACGGGCATCAATACATATATGGTTTTATCGGCAATTGTATCATTCGTACGATTCTTAAATACACCAACGTTTTTAATATTTATTTTATGTAATGCAGGTAACAAGGCATTTTGCAAATAATTATCGATTACTTTTTCTTGTGATGTATTGCCAAAATGATAAACTGTAAGCTGATAAAAATCTCTTTCAGTTTTAGCTGAGGGCAACCAGGATTGAGATAGTATGCCAGTGAATAAAATTATTAAAACAAGGTAGACGGGTTTGAATTTACTCATTGCAATTAATTTTACTAAAATTAGGAATTTCAAAGTTGAGCTTTAATGAAATCTGACCGATTATTTAAAACCGATCCTGGCTTCACTTCCCATAAATAAAAAAGGGGCAGTAAGCCCCTTTCGTTAATGGTTTTCTTCAGCGTTAATATCTTCCATCTTTTTTATCCATTCCACGGCCAATTACATAACCGCCACCACCGCCGATCACACCACCTATTACAGCACCTACTGCACGATTCTTTTTATTGATCACTGCACCAAGAACTGCACCGGCTCCAGCACCAATTGCTGTAGCTTTTGCTGCCTTGCTCCAACCTTTTTTTGTTGTTGCTTTAGCAGCATTTTGAGTTTCAGAAACCATTTTAGGACTCTGGTAACTGGTAGTGCGTTTTGCGACTGTACTTCTAGTTGTTGTCTTCGGGGCAACATAACTTGCCTTTTCTGTTTCTAATGCTTCCAATGTTTTTGTTTCTTTCCATGCCTCAAATTGTGCCAACTCCATGGCATTAACTTTTTTCATTTTAGAATTACTGCTGATACCTACTATTGCTGCTACAGATGCGACTGCAGCTATGGCAATAACAATAAATAGTAAAGGTTGTTTCATAACTGAGTTTTTTAAGATGATTAAATTTTTTTTCATTTCGTTCTATACTATGGAAAAACGGTGCCAGAGATTTGATTACTGTTAAAGAAATCGTTAATACAATTTCAATCACCAAAGACTTAATCCTTTGTGATCTTCGACTTTTAACAATGAGAAAATCATTACACTTGAATAAAAAAATAACCTGCGTTTATAACGCAGGTTAATAAATTTTCGAATAAATAAAATTAGTTTGATGCGATTGCACGGAGACGTTCTATATTCTGCATTCCTTCGTATTTAATTTTAACTTCTTTGTTAAAACCTGCTTTTTTTACGGTGGCAAAACCATCGATCCTGATCATTGCCTGTTTCTTTTTAAATATATCACGATGATTTTTTATTGCACTGATATTATCCATTGTAATAACTGCAGGCACTATAAATTCCTGGTGTTTGTGCACCGATACTTTATCCTGAATGCCAAAACGCCCAAAAAACATATCATCAATATAGATATCACCGCTTGCGTTTGCCAGCTGAACCCCAAAATTGTTGGGATTATAATAGACAAAATCGAGACCTGCAGTTGTTTGCAATAAACCAACATTCATGATCCGAACATCACGAATATCGCGATACTCTGGTTCTTTAATATTCCCTGATTTGCAGGAAGCAAGAAAAAGTATGGCCGGAGCCAGAATGGGTATTAATCTTTTCATACGTTTGAGTTTAAATATAAGTAATATAAAACGATACTATAATCAAACTATCAGGCCATTTAACGTTAAACTTTTGTGAAGCGCTTCTCTTAACAGGATTTTATTATTTTACACCTGATTCATGAATACTACTTTAAAAAAATTGATCGTGATCCTGCCGGTAATGATCGTCAGCTTATTTTATTTCCGTGAACTGTATCACGAAAGTTATAGCGGTGCAAGTTTTAAAAGGGCAGCAGGGTTAGTTTTAAGTATCCTTTTATTATACGGATGGATCATCTTTGTAACGATCAGGAGGAACCAAAACAATTTTTTGCAGGTAACAGTTCAGGCAAGTTTTTTTATTTACGTTTTTGCTGTTCTTCAGCTCACAGGTTATTTCATTCTTTTTAAAGAAATTTCATCACACGATTGGTGGGATAAAATGAATGAACGAATAAACTCACATGACCGGGTAAATCTCAAACCATTTAAAACAATTGATATCTATCAGACTTTTGGCAAACAGGTACTCGGAAATTTTGTTATGCTTTTTCCATTGGGTATTTATCTTCCATTACTTTACATGAGGCTTAGAAAAGCATATAGTTTTTTTGCAGTGTTATTGCTCTCTTTTTTAGTTTCTGTTGGTATCGAACTTCTTCAGTTAGCTACAAGCTATCGCAGTGCAGATATAGATGATGTGATTTTAAATACATTAGGTGGCGGTACAGGTTTTATAATTTACCAGTTGATCAAAGCGATAATATCTCCCAAGAGATCTATTGATCAAACAAAAACTGTTATTCACTGATCACATCCCATGGAGTTGTTATTGTATTATCTTTATCTGAATCCTTTGGTCTTTCTTTGCCAGGTTTTATAGGTAATGGCTCGTTAGCTCGGCCTTTTGGCAAAGACAAATCAATTTTCAAGGTCTCAAGATCTTCTTTAGTTATTTTATCATTTTCATCGCTAAGATGTCTTTTTACAATCTCTTTCGCCGTTTTGCCATGGTTGTTTCGTTTTGATCTACTGTTGCTTTCAGTATTTTTTTCCCCTTTTGCAGAAGAATTTCTTGATGTTGTCATAAAAAGGATTTACTAAAAACATGAAAAATATATGCCAGACACCAAAATTTTCAATGGCACCTTTTTTGCCAACCTTCAATTGATAACATCGACCTTGAGAATCATGAAGAATGAAAAAATAAAGTAATTATTTATTAATACTACAAAATTTTATAACTAAAACCTCCTAAATATGAAAAAGATCATAAGCAGATCATGGTTAAGATTAACAGCAACTCTTTTATCCTCTTTTTTAAGTGTAATATCATTTGCACAGGAGAAAGGAATAGATGTTGATATCAATGTAAAAAAAGAACAAGAATGGTATCAGAACCCCATAGTTTGGGTAATAGGAGGCGCAGTATTTATATTGTTATTAGTAGCCTTGTTAAGAGGCGGAGAAAAAAGAAGTGCTTAATAGCGTTGAGGTGGATATATAGAAAGCCGGATATTTATCCGGCTTTCATTTTATTTAAAATTACTCCTGAAGAAATGGGGCATTTTCGCCACAGTAGATATTAGATCATTTTCCTTTTAAATTGTCTATTGGTATGGACTTTGTTTTTCATAAGTAGAAAAATTAAACATTAAATAAATCAAATGCATTATGAAAACTATCCTTTTTTTCATTGCCAGTTGCATAAGTGTCTTGTCAGTATCAGCGCAAAGCGTTAGTACTGTAACGGTCAATGTACGTGGAAATAATAACGAAGCAATAGTAATAGATGGCCAGGAATACAGCGTTAATAATGATTACAATACAAACACTAATACTCCAATTGTTGTATCTAATCTTCAATCAGGCCAACATACTTTGCAAATAAAACGTTCAAATGAAGTCAACCCTTCATCAACAGTATTTACTACACGAATAGGGTATGACTTACAAATCACTATTGCCGCAAATGGAAGTGTGCAGTTAAAAGAAACAAAATGGCGGGCTGATATTAATACAGGACAATCTATGCAGGCTATGAGTGTTACGGATTTTAATAGCCTATATAACAGCATTCGTAGTCAATGGGGTTCGGCAAAAAAGATGACAATGGTTAGTGATGCTTTTGCGAATACTGGTTATTATTTTACTACAGCACAGGCAAAACAGTTGATCTCACTGGTAAATAGTCAAAGTAATCGCTTTACTTTAACAAAAGCATCTTATCGCAGCATTACCGATCCCACAAACTTTACACAGATGTATTCTGTGCTAAATAGCCAATCACACAGAGATCAGCTGGCAGAATATGTAAGTAATTACAATGCCGGTAGTTCATCAACAGCTATGACCTCTTCCAGGTTCAATACAATTTATCGAACAGCACAACGTCAATCGACTACCAACTCAAAAGTATCTTATATCTATAATTTATTTACAAACACCAATAATTATTTCACTGTTTCACAAGCCAGGCAATTAGTGCAATTAGCTCCTGATGAAGCCAACCGACTTTATTTAGCTAAAATATCTTACAGAAGTATCATTGACAGGAATAATTTTTCTCAAATGAATACTTTGCTGAGCTCACAGGCGAGCAGAAATGAACTGAACATTTTTGTAAATACATATGATAATAGTAATCCCGTTTATACCAGAATTGCGATGAAAGAAGCAGAATTCAACACTCTTTATCGTGACATACAAAATCGCTTTGGTATCGGGGCAAAAATGTCAGCATTATCAAATGTCTTTGCCAACGAAAATTATTATTTCACAGCTGCACAAGCAAAACAACTAATACCACTTGTAAGTGACGAAAGTAACAGGCTTGAATTGGCAAAAGCATCTTATGATAATATTGTTGACCAGGCAAATTTCAGCCAACTCTATGATATATTTTCAAACAGTTCCAGGAATGCATTAGAAGTATATGTAAGAGATCATCAGACAGACCCTGTTTACACTACTCCGCCAGTTTATACAAGAACACCAATGTCAAATTCAAGCTATACTTCATTGTACAATGAAGTAAGAAATACATATGGGTTTGGCGCAAAGATGTCAAGGCTGACAGATATTTTTGCAAATGAAAATTATTATTTCACGGTTGCGCAAGCGAAACAGTTAGTTCAATTAGTAAGTGCAGAAAGTAATCGATTGGAATTAGCAAAATCAGCTTATGGCAATATTACCGATCCTGAAAATTTCAATTTAATGTATGACGTATTTACAAGTCAAAGCAGTAAGAATGAATTATCTAGTTATGTAAATACATATTCTTATAGCAGGCAATAAGTCTTCGATCAAACCCGGCCTTTTCTCATGTTGTCATTTAAAGGAAAGGCTGGGTTCTGTTAATCATTTATATATTGATCACAAAATTCTTTTGTTGTTTGATCTCCACAAAACCAAGATGTTCATAAAACAAATGCGCTTCTGTTCTTTTTACATTACAATGAAGTCCAATTTTACTATTATTTTTTTCTCTTGCCCATTGTTTAACTTTATCGATCAGCAATTTTCCAATTCCAATTCCACGATGATCCTGGTCTATAACTAAACCATTTATTTCACAATGCGGCATTACTTCGATCATAATGGCCTGTGAGGCGCCGATCCAGCCAACGATCTCATTTTCACATTCAGCTACAAATACCGTATGATCCTTACTTTGTAAAACTGCATTAATGTTTTGTAGTGTTTGTTCAATTGATAGAGGATATCCAAGTTGCTTTGAGAGGGTATTAACTGCTTTTGCATCATTTGCAATCATTTCTCTAATAGTGATTTTCATGCCCGTAAAGATAAATGAAGGTTTTATGAGAGAATGCACATTTATTCTTTTTTGATCGACTTAACAGCTTCAACAAATTCCCATATTGTATCGGTTGCTTTATCGATGAGGATTGGATCTAAATGCTCATAGATATCAATTACTTCGCCGGCATGAGCTTCTGCAATTGCATCTAATAGTTCGGGCATGGTCATTTCTTTAAGTCTGGCGATGATGTAGGCTTGTTCCATTTTTCAAATTTAGTTTTCTTTTTATGATCACATTAAAGTTCAAAACTTAATATTTCCATAGAAAAACTAAATTGTAGCTTTATTTAAAACTCTACTATATGAACCAGCCTGTATTAATTTTTGTGGGAATTGCTGCAGCCCTGTTTATTATCTTACTTATACTTCGCAACAAAAAAGATAAAAAAGAAGTGATCGACCAGATAAAAAAGGATTATCCAAAATCAAAAGATAGGGAAGGCGATGCCGACGTAGATAATGACTCGCAAATGCATTGATTTCTCACACCTGATTTATAATACAAGCTCAGCATTGTAGAAACTATTCCCCTATAAGGCCTGCTATTATAGTTTAACTACTTTAAAAAAATTGGCCTGATTCTTATCAGTGTTATAATGGTAATAATTTTTTAATAAAAAAAATTTATCATGAAACAGATAAGCTTTCGTTGGGGATATAAAATTTTCCTCGCAATTTTCTTTACTTGTATGCAAGTAGTGCTGTGGGCCCAGGATCAAACCGTTACTACAAAAACTACTGAATCAACTACAACACAATGGTATTCGTCTCCATGGGTGTGGGTAGCAGGAGGAGCAGTATTTATTATTATCCTTGTAGCTCTTATGCGTGGTAACTCTAGCACCAGCGAAACAAGAACTACCGTAATAAAAGATAACATATAGCTTATAGTTGAATTTATTTGCGAGACAGGTTATAAAGCATTATAGCCTGTCCGCACTATTTATTGATTTTTTTAGATATTCCGATTTATCTCCTTAGTTCAGCCGCTTAATAGTACCTTACATTTAATGAAATCGATCATTGAATGATAGTTTGCCAGAATTGCGGTAGTGAAGGTGATCAAAAATATTGTCCTGGCTGCGGACAGACACTCGTGGCTGAACGTATCAGTATTCAGTATTTACTTCATGAAGTAGCTCATACTTTCTGGCACCTGGAAAAAGGGTTTTTATATACACTGAAAGAGCTTGCCATCAATCCCGGTACGACACAGCGAAAATATATATCCGGTATTCGTCTGCGCTATCAAAAGCCATTTCCATTATTTGCAATTTCCGTAACCTTCTGTGCACTTTCTTTATTTTTCATCTATAGAAACGCACCAAATCAATCTGACCAGTATTTTTACAAACATTATTTTTTTATGGTGCAGACAGCTATGCTTCCTTTATTTGCACTCATTACATATATACTTTTTAAAAATCGTGGTATTTTCTATGCCGAGGCACTAGTGATGAATGTCTATTTGCTGGGCTTTACGTCTGTATGCATCATTCCTATCAATGCTCTTTCATTTTTCTTGCCGAATTTGGTCGTCTCTTTACTCGAAGTGATCCTTTTAGTTACTTACAATATTTGGACGAACTTGAATTTTTTTAAAGGAGAAGTAAAGTGGCGGATAATTGTAAAAAGTATTGCAGGTATAATTGCTGGTTATCTTTTGTTCAATTTTACTTCAAGACTGGTGATGCAGTGGCTAATGTAAGTGTAGTAATCGTTAGTGTTTTTCTTCGTCAAATTTTACAGCTTCTTTTAAAAGTTTGATAATAGCCCTGGTGTTTATTTCTTTCGGTGAATAGAAAATTTTATAAAAGATCTGTTTGTTAGTACCATGTGTAAGATAGTTCTTTGAGTCTTTCAGTTTGCAACCGTACCAAAATCCGAATAATACTCCGTTCCTAATTCCTCCTCTTGGAACTGTAGCGGGCCAAATAATACAAATCCCCTTTTTACCATAAAAGAATGGAACGTTATAAGATATTTTTTCTTTACAGTAAGCAGGCAGGTTGTCTTTAATGATCTGTCTTAATACATCGGTAATGACACGTTCATTTTCCGGAAGCAATTCGTATAACTGTACGAGAGATCTGATCTTTGGAAAAACCTTTTCCATTTTTTAAAGATAGATTTCTTTCTAACATGAATTGCCCCGGCCTTGGGCCAGGGCAACTAAAAATTACTCCTTAATTTGATCTGATCTAATATTTGTTGTTTGCAGACTTTTCCATTTCCTTTTTCTTTTTTTCAACTAACTCTTTGTACGCTGTTTGTTGCTCAGGAGTTAAGAATTCAAATAGCTTTGCTTCCTTCTCTTTTTTTAATGCCATCTTTTTTTCTTTTTGAGCTTCTTTGCTTAGTGAAGCATCTTGCGCAATGGTTGACATTTTATCGCCATACTCTTTATTAAGGGCATCATATTTTACCACCTGGTCGCTGGTAAGCTTCAATTCTTCTTTTACTCTTTTATCCCATTCTTCCTGGTTCTTTTTGTAATCCTTTTGTTCAAGCTGAGCCATCGCTGCAGTACCCACAAATGCAAATGCAACCATCAAAAACAATACTTTTTTCATACTGATGAATTTTAAAGTGAATAATAAAAAATAGGAATGATTGAAACTTAAAGTAAAAATGATGCCAGCGAGAGAATTGGTGGAAAACTTTGATCCTTTTTTAAAATTCAAACAGAAACATGACGATCCAAAAAACTCAATGTATAAACTTCAGGCTAATTGAATTATAACCTTGGTATCATTTTTTATTATTTTATAATAAAAAAAGCAATGAAACACTTTCTTTATATATTATTATTCAGCAATTTGATTGCCTGCAATAATAGCCATACAAACGATTACTCAGGCAATTCTAAACCATCTGCTAGCCCTCCGAATGTTGAAGATCTGCCAGGCTGTTACATGAAAATAGTTGGACGTGATACCGCTATACTTATGCTTGAACAAAAAGGCAAAAAGCTTTCTGGGAAAATGATCTATGATAATTACGAGAAGGATGGCAGTAGAGGTATTATAAAAGGAAAGGAAGAAGAAGGAATTTTAAAACTCTGGTATGATTTTGAGTCAGAAGGCATGCATTCAATAACTGAAGTATATTTTAAAAAAGATAACGGAAAACTTTTACGTGGAGTAGGCGCTATGGATGCTAAAACAGATACTGCTTATTTTCTTTCAGGTATAAATTATTCAGATAAAGAAGCATTTTTTAAGGTTGATTGTGGATTGATCGAGTGGAAATTGAAATTCTAGTTTTTCATATTATCAATTTCAAGCATTGACAAACCCAAAAATATACCAACTAAAAGCCGGGAAATACTAAGGGAAAATAGTCTTCATTAACGGATTTTTTAGCCATCTGTTGGCATGATATTTAACCCTAATACTGCAAATTAAAATCAACCCTTTATGAAAACTACCTTCCTGAAGCTTATTATAATGAGCTTTTTTTCAACTATTATTTGTGTCTCCTGTAAAAAGGAAACAGATGTTCTTAACAACAATACGGCTTTACTTATTAACAAGAGCTGGAAATTTGAGATCTATGGTCTTGATGAAAATAACAATGGTGTAATAGAAGAATCAGAGAATAATATGCTCGACTGCGAAGCTGATGATGTTTATACTTTTTATGCCAACGGTGGGGGTGCCTTTAAAGGTGGTACAATACCATGCAGTATGGACGAAACTCCTGTAATTAACTTTAATTGGAGATTTGAAAACAACGGTACCGAGCTTGCAATTTTTGCTGCGCCTGAAAAAATAAATCAACTGGATGAGAACATTCTTGAGGTTTATTATATGGATGTGAATTCCCTGGGCCAGCCTGTGAAATACATAAGGAGATTTATGCATTGATAGGGTTTTTATCCAGGCAAACGATGGTTTAATTAAGGTAAAACCAAGTATACCAGATCGGATAGGCAATAATTATTGAGGAAAGATTTGAACAAGTCTATAACCCCATAGGATCACTATTACAAGCAGGAGAATTGCTAAGACAACGAAAAGTCTCCAGTTTCTTCGCCGGATATAATATCTTTTTGAGTGATGCATCGGAAATTGATCTTCAAATTTTGTGCTAAACCAAATTAAAAAGCCCCGCAGGACTGCGGGGCGCTAATCAAAAACCATTAACCATTAAACCTTATCCTATGAAAATTCGTAATAAATATAAATATTATTTGGATTTAAATAGCCTCCAAGACAAATTCTTGATACAGCGCAATCGTATTTTTACAGATTAAAAAAATCCATATTATTTTTTGACATGTGGGAATTCGGATGCCCATTTCCATAGATTGCCTCCAACCCAGCGCCCAAATAATGTTCAAGCTTTCATGTCGGCCTCCTTGTACAAAGAGTACCTACAAAGGTTAAAGGGGAAGAAATTTTCTTTTTTACCTAACTGATACTTCATGGTTTATAAAGATCTAGCGCAGGTTAACCATTTTTTGCATAGTGTTTGTCCATAACACAAAAATGATCTCAAATGTTCTATGAAGCAATATACAGATCTGTGTTATTTGATCTTTTAACAACATATACCCGCAAATTCATTAAGATTCTACTGATAGGAGAGCAATATGCCGGCGAATATAAAAACTGCAAAGACTCATTAGAGATGATCCAAAAACAATTGTTGTTAGTAGAGAAAAGAAGTCGCATAAGATGAAAAAATAATTCTGCATGATGCCAGAATGCGTCATTCATATTTTGCAGAGCCTTCTGAGAATTTTCGATCCTGAATCGCTTATCAGTCACGGAGGATTGTTGATCGTCTTTCTATTGGTATACGCCAGCACTGGTTTATTCTTTTGTTTTTTTATCCCTGCAGGTGCCATTTTATTTACAGTCGGAATATATACTGCATCTGGTGGACTGCAGTACGATATTTTTACTGTTTGCAGTCTATTGACACTTGCTTCTATTTTGGGAAATCTTACAGGTTATTGGTTCGGATGGAAAACAGGGCCGTTATTATACAGCCGCAAAGATTCAAGATTCTTCAAAAAACAACACCTTAAAACAGCTGAAACATTTTATAATAAGTATGGCTGGCTGGCATTAACTGTAGGATTGTATCTGCCCATCATCCGCACATTTGCATCTATTGTTGCCGGAATAGTGAGGTTAAATTTTCGCCGCTTTATTTTACTTACAGTTACAGGCTCCGTGGCCTGGATATTGAGTTTTGTCTTCGCCGGATATTTTATTGGCAGCAGGCCCATCCTAAAGTCCTGGTTAAACTATATCGTTATCGGTTTTATTCTTGTTGTTAGCATACCTCTTATTACCTGGATGATCAAAGAATTAAGAAAGATGCGGAAAGAGAATAAGGAAAATAAACTGTAATTTTTTAGTTAGTATGCTTTGCACAAGGCTAAGCGAAATGCCAACAAAGGCATAACATTATCAAAACATATCAGGCATGATTTTTAATTGCTATAAATAGTATGGCACGAAGTTGTTTTTATTGGATCTTGTTTCTTTCAGGGTTATTCATCATCTCTTGTAAAGAAAAAAACAATATGACCTTCGACGAACCAGTAATTACAAATGCAATTGATTCAAGCAATATGATAGACTCAAGCATAACGATCATGGATCTTCCCGATCCAACTATTTATAAACAGGGACAGGAGATCAACACAGGTTCAATTATTCCCGATAGCCTTGTAGCATTTGGTAAGTCATTAGTAGGTACTCCATATTTGTATGCATCTACTGATCCCGCTAAAGGATTCGATTGCTCGGGATTTATTTCGTATGTATTTAAGCAATTCGGTATTGCCGTGCCACGGTCGTCTGTCGATTTTACAGATGTAGGACTTGAAATTCCAAAAGAATTTGCCAGTCCCGGTGATCTTATTTTGTTTACTGGAACTGATAGCACAGTAAAGATCGTTGGTCATATGGGGATTGTGGAAAGCAATGAAAGAGGCAACCTGCTTTTCCTGCACTCCACATCAGGAAAAGCTTATGGTGTTGTAATATCCCCTTTAAATGATTATTATGAAACAAGGTTTGTAAAAGTGATAAGGATATTTCCACAAACTTACTTCGCTGAGCATAAATAATTGTTTGTTGCTATGCTTTGCAAAAAGCTAAACGACATAGCAACAAAGGCTCAAAAGCTTATTGAGTTGGTTTACTGTTTAGTGGTGCTCCAACAGCAATATCGCATCGATGTCCCGGCTCACCGTGTTTCGGATTCAGACCTGCGGTCGAAGTATTTGCCTGTGGTAACACTAGTTTTTGTGCATCGATTTTTGTATTGGTAGTGGGAGAAGTAGAAAGAGTAGTAGGAGTAGTAGGAGGAGTAGCCGAAACAGTTGGTTGAATGTTTGTCGCCGGCGCATTTAATGGTGCACCAACAGCAATATCACAGCGATGCCCCGGTTGGCCGTGCTGTGGATTCAAAGCTACCCCTGCTTTGAAAGCAGCTGCACTATCAATAGTGGCAGGTGAAGTTGAAGTTGGATCCGTTGTTAATGGTGAAACAGAAGGGGCAGCGAGTTGTTCTTTATTATCAGTACTATTCTCGCAGGAAACAAAAAAAATAGAAAGTACAAATGCGGCTACAGAATATAAGTATTTCATTAATTGTGTTGTTGTTAATTATTAGGTTTAACACCCCAAGATAATCATTTTTTCGGGCAAGGCGTTGATCAATCCCATACATATTTCCAGCTTCCGTCTGGTTGTTTTTTCCATACTGTATGAAAGACACCATTAAAAGTTATTGGTTTGCCTGTCGAGTCTGTAGATGACCAAACATATTTTCCATAAGTATAACCCATATTACCATCTGGTGAAGCATCTATAAAATCAGGCGACCATTTAACGGTTGCTTTTTGATAAAAAGGAGTGGAGTAAAAATTTTTGATATCTTCTTTCCCATGGATCAGTGTATCATTTTGTCTTTTGATCGTTACATTTGAATCAGCAAAAAAGAAAAAGGCTTCAGCAATGCCTATATCAGCTGCCATTTGTTCAAAATCCTTTTCTGCTTTTTCTATTTCCTGTTTTACATTTTCCTTATTGGGTTTGCTTTCAT
>DATDCP010000405.1:0-8360 GCA_036524255.1 Chitinophagaceae bacterium | reverse complement strand
TCTATTTAAATGTATAATATATACCAATATTGAAAACTGCACCGGATCCGTTACCCTGAACAAAACTACTTGAACCAACCGTATTCACTCCAACATTAAAATCAGATTCCTTACCGGTGTCTGTATCATCCTGCTTATATGTTATTGATGAATATCCTAACAGTCCATATTGACCGACTGCGGTAAAACGGGGAGACAAGGCGTAAGCCGCCCCGATCCCTAAACTAATACCAAATCCAGAACCTTTAAACTTCTCTTCTGGTGTAGACGTAAAATCTGTACTCTCACCAGACAGGTAGTTAAAATACAACCCAGTAAAACAACTGAAGTTATCAGTCACTTTTTTAAATTTCCTTACATAAACAGTTGGCGAAAATCCGAAAAAATCAGAGGTCTTGACATCATCATCCTTCTCGGTTGAACCATTCAATCCAAGAATAAAACCCAATTGAATATCATTCTTCAGGAAAGTACCTATCTCCGGACCGAAAGCCCAGGAACTGGTGACAGTCTTTGACCCGTTGGTTGGTTCCTGTGTATTGGTACCATAACCTGCTACACCACCAATATACCAACTGCCTTTTTGTGCATAAGTGATCGAGGAAATTAATACGATCATTAGAACAAGGAATTGCTTTTTCATATTATTAGGTTTTGATTAAAATGTTATCCACTCCAAAGGCGTGTGAATACAACTCATCTTCAAATGCAGAAACCCTTGTAGTGTGAATCTTGTCGTTTTCATAATCGAACGGGCAGATCATGATAAATGACAAATTTTCGAAAACTTATGCTACTATGACGATACCTCGTATGAATCTGCTTCTTCGTATCCCGGGATGACATATTATCGAACAGAATTAACCAAAAACCCGGCGAGCAGAATTATTCTATAGGTACGGTTGATTACACTTCAAGTGCTTACTAACCAGAAAAAATATTGACGTCCAAAAGATGGAGCAATGGTGCAGTACTACTAAATTAGAATTTTTTAAGAATTAAAAAAAGAAAAAGCTGTTTTCGTTTACCAGTTTAAACAGCTAGTGGCGTTGAATATTCTCGGCAAAAAGTTAAATTGTAAACCCAAATTTTTCTACAACGAAATTTTTTGATGACTAGGGATCATTAAAAACCCCTTGAGTATTTTTTCAACCATGCGAATTCTGCATTATTAAAACATGTAACTTCATAACGAGCAAACCTACACTAAACACCGTGTCTCTCAAAGGCTGACCCGGTGTATCAATTTAACTTACCTGCCCTGAAATATTAAAGACGAGGCTGAGCAACTATTGTATTTGCAGAGCAATTGAGGAACCATTTCCCATACAATGGAATTGCCAGCAACTATTAGTAGTGGTGTATATATGCTTTCAGTAAAAGATGAGAACGGGAATATTATTTTCAACGAAAAACTGGTGAAACAGTAAATTGTAAACGAATCCATTAAAATTAAGAAACGAAAAGCTCATATTAAATTCATATTCCTGATTTGTAAATTAAATTCCATTAAAATGAAAAAGTATCCGATCACACTCATCATCCGCTCATTGTTATTTTCTTCAGTATTATTATTTGCAAACTCTGCTAATTCGCAATCCAAAAAAGACAAGGAGTTAATACAAGATTGCGATTCTGCGAAAGCAGAATTCATTAAGTCAGATGGTTTATTAAGCAATTTATTTGCAAGTGCTACTGGCTATGTTATTTTTCCCAATGTCGGCAAAGGTGCGGTGGGTGTAGGCGGCGCATCCGGAAATGGTATTGTTTATGAAAGAGGTGTAAGGATTGGCAAAGCAAAATTATCGCAGGTTAGCATAGGTTTTCAATTGGGAGGCCAGGCTTACAGGGAATTGATATTTTTCGAGAACCAGGAGTCGATAGACCGGTTCAAAAAAAACAATGTTGAATTTTCTGCGCAGGCATCAGCAGTTGCTGCAACAGCAGGTGCTTCTGCAAATGCAAAATATAGTGAAGGGGTCATGATATACACTCAGCAAAAAGGTGGACTGATGTACGAAGCTTCAGTTGGTGGACAGAAATTCAAGTATAGTAAATTTTAGAAGACTGAAAGCATCGCTTGTGAGTTTCGATCATGAATTAATAAACTTGTAATGACAAGAAAGTTACTACACACCTGCTTACTTTTTCTTGCATCTTCGTTTTGCATCATTGCATCGGCCCAGCAGGAAACTCCTGTTCAGCAACAAACTCCTGTCCATGATACGATCATAACAGATACAGTAACGAAAGAGGTCTTGATCCCGCTAAGACAACGGGTAGCTGATGAGATCAAAAGAAACATGGACCAGCTCAATCGGGACAGGATCGCCGCGAGACAAAATAAGGTGCTTGATGATATCCTGAGAGTTTCCCAAAAAGCAAATGATTACTTAGAAACCGGAATTGATACAGCAGGCATAGCCTCTCAACTGGATTATATACTTCGATTATATGATGTAGCCGGCGATGGTATTTTTACAAATAAAGGCACTACACAAACAGAAAGAAACCTTGCTACTACTTCATCACTTTTAAAGGAGTTACTTAACAGGGCAAGAATTTCAAAAAATGCATTGGATTCCTATCTTAAAAACCTGGTGGGGTTCCAGACCAACATCGACTCTCTCGCCAGTGACAGTATTCTTATTGAGTTGCCTTCAGATTCTGTCAGCCTCATAAACCTGATCAGCAAAATAACACTGGTGACAAAAGAAATGAGACCCGCTGATACCCTTCTTAAAAAAGCGATCCAAAAGGTACAGCTATTACAAAACAGGGTGAATTTTACTACCGTTAAACTGGAAGATGGTATTGAGCAAATTGAAAAATACAGGGAGCAACTTGGCGCTTCTTTATCGGACAAGGAAACGGTCTATCTTTGGGAGCCGGTTGCATTCAGAAGGCCTATAAAAGAAATTCTTTTCCTGTCAAAAGAAAAAGCAAGGTTGGTTCTTTCTTTTTATTCAAAAAATAATTCCGGCAAAATTGTATTCCTTTTCTTATTGATCACAGGACTAACGATCTTTTTAAGAAACCTGAAAAAAAAATTAAGTGGAACCGACCCATTATCTCCCGTTCAACAGGAATATGTAGTATTAGATCATCCTCTCTTGTCATCGGTATTTATTGTCTTGTGTGTTTTCCAATTTATTTTCCCGGGAGTGCCACCATTTGTATTCAATGTTATATTATGGGGAATTTCAGCAGTGATCCTTACATTCCTTTTCTGGAATTCCATTCTCAAATACTGGAGGTCTGCATGGCTTATAATGTTGCTGTTGTTTTTCCTGGCAACTATTGATAATTTAATACTGCAGTCTTCTCGGATCGAAAGATATGGAATGCTTATTCTATCATTAACATGTGTGGCCTATGGTCTTGTTTTTTTAATAGGCGGTCGCCGGCAGGCATTAAAAGAAAAAGGGATCCGGATATTTATCGGCTTCTTCATTGTGATGGAACTTATAGCTGCAATTGCCAATATTTATGGAAGATATAATTTCGCAAAATCTTTTTTAACCAGTGGTATTTTTGGTTTGACCAATGCAATACTATTTTTCTGGGCAATACGGATGATCAATGAAATGCTGACCATCGCTGCAAGGGTATACAAAACACCGGACAAAAAAACTTTGTTTATCAATTTTGAAAAAGTAGGCCAAAAAGTGCCACCCTTTTTTTATTACATGATGGTGATCGGTTGGTTTATTTTATTTGGCAGAAGCTTTTATTTTTTCAGAAAGATCAGTGAACAATTCACCGATTTCATGGTGAAAGAAAGAACGATCGGTGAATCCACTTTTACCATCCAAAGTGTCTTTGTTTTTTTCCTGATCCTTTTCCTGGCCGGCATAGTTTCCAGCATTGTTACATTTTTTGCTTCGAGTGAGAAGGGTGTTGTAACCAGTCGCGGAAAAAAGAGTGGCCTTGGCAGTTGGCTTCTGCTGATACGAATTTCAATAATTACTATTGGCGTGTTATTAGCATTTTCTGCTGCGGGCATTCCGATGGACCGGCTGGCAATAATTTTAGGCGCATTAAGTGTGGGCATTGGTTTTGGTTTGCAATCCCTTATCAGTAACCTGGTGAGTGGATTGATCCTTGCCTTTGAAAAACCAATCAACGTAGGCGACGTAGTTGAGTTCGGGGGGCAATCAGGAACTATGAAGTCTATAGGTTTCAGAAGCAGTATAATCACCACATGGGAAGGGGCTGATGTTATTATACCCAATGGAAATCTTCTAAATGAGCAAATGATAAACTGGACAATGGGAAATAGCAGCCGTCGTGTTGAGATAGTAACAGGAGTTGCTTATGGTACCGACCTGGAAAAAACCAAAAAACTACTGCTGGATCTACTGGCCGACGATAAAAGGATCACAGCTTTCCCCAAACCATCGGTATTAATAAAGGATCTCAACAGCGGTGCTATTGAGCTCAGGATATTATTTTGGATCGAACATTATTCTACCTGGATCCAAACTAAAAGTGATATGATCGAGGCCATAGATGAAGCGTTTAAAAAAGCAGACATCAAAATTCCTAATCCTTCTCAAGATCTGAATATCCGGAGTTTTGTAAATGAAATGGGAAATAAGAAATAATCGTAAATATTTCTCAGCTTATAGGTTATTGATCGACTTCATTACTCCATTAACTATCTTATTACAATAAATAAGATTGAATTCAAAAATTTCACCGGGAGCATACATTTTCTCTACTTTTTCACGCAGCATTTGTTTAGCACGGCTCAAGCGGGCCTTTACATTTGTTTCCGAAATATCCAGCACTTCTGCTGTTTCTGCTGTGCTCATTCCATTTAATTCCCTCAAAGAAAAAACCATCCTGTACTCCAGTGGGATCGAAGTGAGAGCATTCCCAATTATATTACTTAGCTCATTATTCAGTACAGAACTGTATGTATCCGTTGATCGGTCACTTTCAAACATAGGAGTTGTTTTTTCATTAATGATTTCATATGTTTTTTCTTTTATAAAACCGGGCTTCCGGGATTTCTGGTAACATTGATTCAACATGATACGGGTTACCCAGGTTTTAAAAGATGACCGGCTCTCAAATTTTTCAAGATTCAGGTAAGCGGCAGTCCATGTTTCCTGCATCAGGTCTTCCACATCTTCATGTTTATAGCCATAGGTCATTCCTAACTTATACAAATAGGGATTATTTCTTCTTATCAGGATCTCAAACAACTCCCTCTCTCCTTTACTGATCCTGTTAATTACTTCCAATTCTGTGATCGTATCAGCTGTTTTGATCATTTCCATGTACAAACATTTTTATTACTGCAACAAAGTTCGGACCGTACTTTCATTAGAGTGAACAAAAGATCAAAGCGTTACAGATTATTGCTCTTTTTAATTTGAAAAATATTGTAACCAATTCTTCCTCTGCTAACTCAAAATAGTGGTCGTCTTTTGATGTGTAATATAAAAACAAGGAGGTTTTATGAAACGTTTAATTAGAATTTCTTTAGTCATCAGTATACTGGCACTCTTTCTATCTCCTTTGCAGGCACAAATGGATATGAAAACCAATTCATCAAAGAGTGAACAATTGAGAATGGCCATGCATAAACTTTGGGAAGATCATATTGTATGGACTAGAAATGTGATCCTGAATATAATGGATGATCTGCCGGGTACTGACCAGGCAGTAAATAGGTTGTTGAAAAATCAGGATGATATTGGTAATGCTGTAAAGCCCTTTTATGGTGAAGCGGGAGGAAAAGAGCTTACCCGTTTATTAAGAGAGCATATCACCATAGCGGCTGATCTGCTGAAAGCAGCTAAAGCTGGAAATAATTCCGCATTTGATGCCGCCAATAAAAAATGGTTTGTGAATGCTGATGAAATATCTGATTTCCTCAGTAAAGCAAATCCCAATTGGAAATTGGCCGATATGAAAAAGATGATGCATGATCATTTGACATTAACAACAGAAGAAGCGGTTGCCCGGTTAAAAAAAGATTATGCTGCAGATGTGAAAGCTTATGATAAGGTGCACGATGAAATATTAATGATGGCTGATATGCTGACAGATGGAATTATCAAACAATTCCCGGGAAAATTTTAGTTGTTAAACATATTGCTGATCTCATAAATTAAAAGGGCCTTCAGATGAAGACCCTTTTAATTTTACGCTTTTAGTTGGTTATCTACACGAGGAAAATCTTAACTTAATAACAAAAAAATGAGTGGCCCTTCAAAAAATCAGCCCAACGTTAAACAAGCTGTTCCATTTTTTATGGTTAAAGACATGAAAGCATCTGTAAGTTTCTATGTCAAAGGACTTGGATTTTCAATGACCAAGAGTTGGGTAGACAAAGGAAAAATAAAATGGTGCTGGCTCGAAATAGACAATGCAGCCATAATGCTACAGGAGTACGATGAAAAAACTAATATGCCGCAAGGAAAACCTGGTGAAGGTGTAGAGATCTTTTTTATTTGTAAAGATGCGTTAGCTATTTATTCTCAAATAACGTCAAATGGAATTTCAGCTTCTGAACCTTTCGTAGGCAACAAAATGTGGGTCGTGCCGGTTAAAGATCCTGATGGTTATAAAATATCATTTGAAAGTTTTACGGATGTGGCGGAAGAAACAAAATATTCTGAGTGGAAAAAATGAGATACTTACTACATCAAATGAGCCCTTAAAGTCAAATTTTGGACAAAAATTTGCTATAGTAAGAAATCATTCCTGCACTTAAAAACTGTTTACGATGAAACTGTTTACCATCTCCCTGTTTACAACAATCATCTTTTCCACATGCACATCACCAAAAAAATCGGCCACTACCCAAAATATCCCGCTGCCATCAATTGATAGTTTTCGAACTGCCGACCTGGCTTTTCTAACTCCGGAGAAACAGCTTGCCTATTATCAAAATGCAGATCGTATTTTACCAACCAATAAAATTGAAGCGGGGAATAAAAAACATGTATTGATCGAAGCGCCAATAGATCTTTCAAATTTCTCATTTTCATTTAAGGATACTGTTCGCACCATCAATGATTTTATTAATGACACAAAAGCTGTCGGCGTTATTGTGTTGAAAAACGACACGATATTATTTGAAAAATATATCAGTATACAACCCACCAGTAAATGGATAAATTTTTCTGTAGCTAAATCTGTTACTTCCCTGCTCTACGGAGCTGCCGTACAAGATGGATATATCAAATCTTTAGATCAAAAAGTAACACAATTTATACATGAGCTAAAAGGCAGCGTCTATGATAGTGTATCATTAGAAAATCTTTTACAAATGTCTTCTGGTGTTGCATGGAATGACGATCCCAGGAACCGTGAATCAGACCTTTTTAAAGTTGGAAAACTGGATTCAATAAACGGATGGCCTGCAATAGTAAGCTACTTATCACAATTAAAAATGGCTGCTACTTCCGGAACGAAATTTAATTATAATACTAAGGAGACAAATCTTGCAGCAATTGCACTCCGGAGAGCTGTAGGAAAAACACTTTCACAATACTTATCTGAAAAAATATGGAAACCATTTGGAATGCATTCAGATGCTAATTGGATAAAAAGCCGTAGCCATGGTGTGGAACTTGGTGGTTGCTGTATGAGTGCAACTTTACGGGATCATGCTTTGCTGGGTTTATTTGCTATGAATAACGGTGTCGACCTGGATGGCAAACAAGTTTTAGAACAAAGTTGGATGAAACGTGCAACAACATCAGCAAGATCAAATCCTGGCTATGGTTATTATTGGTGGTTAGGATCAACACGGCGCTATTTTGCTTCCGGTGCGTTTGGGCAACAGATCGAGATCGACCCCTCACAAAAAGTTGTTATTGCAATTCAAAGTCACTGGCCAACTCCTTACAGCAATTATTATATTGGTTATATAGATGCAATGATCGAAGCAATGATGAACCGGGTGAAGAAATGAAATATTTGTTTGACGTAATATCAAAATAATGATTATCCCGATCTACCCCAAGGTTCCTGTCGCTACGTAATTTTTTTTATAAAGGATAATTCTAGTTAAATTTAGTACACTATTAATCATTAAAAAAAGGAGGTCCTATGTTTGCTGTTATTCGTCACTATCATTTCAAAGCGGAAGATGGTGAAAAAATTGATAAACTCGTTCAGGAAGGTTTTGTACCCCTATTAAAAAAAGCAAAAGGGTTTGTAAGGTATTATTGGCTTGATACCGGTGATGGAGAAGGTGCATCACTTAGTGTATTTAAGGATAAAGCCGGCGCCGATGAATCCATACGCATCGCAGCCGATTATGTGAAAGGGCATTTGTCTAAATATCTTACTCAGAAACCTGAAGTAATTGAAGGACCAGTAAAAGCCCACGATTA
>DATDCP010000404.1:0-9464 GCA_036524255.1 Chitinophagaceae bacterium | reverse complement strand
ATTAAGTAAAGATGAAGCTGGCAACTATCATATCGTAACGAAATACGATGTAATACAGGCTTTGGGTAAATAGATACAAAAGGCAAAGTTTCTCTGTTAGTTTTTATTCCCTGGTTCTTATATGTGAAAGCTCTGAAAACTTTGCACAAAACAATCAAAAAATTGAAAATCAAATAAACAATTTCGGGGTTATACAAAAAGATATGTTCGTATATTCGACGATACAGACGTTAGCGTCCATTTTTCAACAAAAAAATTTTTTTACATACTTGTCTTAATTTCATCCTGACTGGTATTATTTATGCACCTTCTTTTTATCTAATATCCTACTTAAGCCCCTTCTTTTAATCTAATATTCTATTCGTATTAAAAATTACTGATATGGAAAAGCTACCCATGCTTTGTTTGACCGCTTTGTTTTTTTACAACGCACATGCACAACTAACCGTTGACCCAGGTGCCAGTTTAACCATTCAAAACGGAACCCGGATACATGGGGATGGTTTAACGCTTATCCCATCGGCTGATTTTATCATTAGCAATGTTGTCCTGAGCAGATCGATTACCGCTGTTCACACCCCGGGTAATACCTATATCTCCCGGGTGTACCAGTTCAGCAATACCAGCAACGCTTTTTCAGGATCGATACAAATAGACTATGACGATCTGGAACTGAATGGTATTCCCGAGCCAGCCCTTACCCTTAATATTCACAACGGCACCAACTGGGCAGCATACCCTGCCAGCCTCCGTGATGACAGCGAAAATTATGTTCTGACAAACGGCCTTAGCGGCATTACCTTAAATGAACTGACACTTGCCGACCAGTCTGCCCCGCTTCCACTTACCTGGTTGTCGTTTACGGCTACAGTACAGAACAACAGCCAGTCGTTGCTGCAATGGTCCACAGCACACGAGCAGAACACAAAAGATTTTTACTTACAGCACAGTGCAGACGGGATAAACTGGATTACCATCGGCAGCATTCCTGCAGCGGGTAACAGCAACTCAACCCGACATTATAATTATATACATACCAACCCGGTAAAAGGTCTTAATTATTACCGTATTAAACAAACAGATGTCGACAGCCGCTACAGCTATAGCCCCGTAAGAATGTTATCATTCACAAGGGCCCTGCAGCCATTCACCATACTGGGAAACCCTATTACCAATGATGTATTGACCTTGCAGGTAAACATGGCAAGCAGCCTGGCTTTTTACACAGCCGATGGCAAATTGCTCTGGCAGAAACAAGTAAATGCGGGCACCAGATCCATTGATGTAAGCAGCTATGCCAAAGGAACCTATTTGTTAAAAACGATTACCACAACACAAACAGTAATGATACACAAGACACAAAAAGTAGTGATACAATAATTAAATCAAGAAACTTTATACCATGAAAAAAATTCTGCTTCTCTTAGCTTTTTTTCCACTTTTAATACAGGCCCAAAATGTAAAAGCCAAACTAGGCACAGGCGGCAGCTTTATAATATTAAACAGTGGCACACCACCAAACGAATTTGTTAAGTTTCTAGTTAAAGAAACTGGAGAAGTAAACTGGTACTTAGACGGACAAGACCTTTTTATTCGGGATGGTTTTTTTGACGCTTTCGGGCCCGATTCTCCTCTTTATAAATATGACTTCATGCATATTGATGGTTTACGCGGCCGTGTTGGGTTTAATATTTTAAATGGTTATGCACAAAGCGTAGGTGGTCAAAACAATTTGCCGTTAACCAGTTCTATAACCCTTATGGGTAGCATTGCTACTAAAGTAAGGTTACTGGATGGAAGTTCTAATTATGTGATTCAGCAGGATGATCACATCATGATCATTGACAAGAATGATAATACTAATTCTGATATGGTATTGACTCCCGTGGCTAACTCCCTGGGCAGAGAGTATATATTTAAAAGAAACGATAATGGTACAGGTAAGATTATTGTGAAGCCTGCTCTGGGAGAAAAAATAAACGGAATCGTAGATGGTGTAGTTACTTTAGGTGCCGATAATTCAACTCTTGAAGTAGTTTGTGGGCTTGATAGTTGGTGGGTTATTTCTGAGATCGATGCTTCACAACCATTTGAAGTCACTACAGCTTCAACGGCTTATACACCTAATAAGACTGATAAAACCATATTTGCAGATGCTTCATCAGCCAGTTTTACGATAACCTTGCCTGCTGCAGCAATTGTGGAAGCAGGAAAAACCTATACCATAAAACGAACAAATGCCGGTGCCAACACTGTTATAGTAGACGGTAACGGAAGTGAAACGATCGATGGAATAGCTTCTCTTCGTTTAAATCAGCGATTTGATTATTTGCAACTACAAAGTGATGGAACGAATTGGATGGTTATATCTGAGCGTATTTCACCTTCCTTAGTGGTCAACCCTACTTTGCCGTATGCGGCCACTGTTTATGACGGTACAATTTCATCTAATAGTAACGGAACAATAAATTTGCCAAGTGCTGCCGCTGTTTTAGGGGGGAAAATATTTACAATTAAAAACTCCGCCACAGCCGGTAACCCTACGCTAACCATTGACCCAAATGGATCGGAAACCATTGATGGTTTAGCAACATGGCCCATAGCAAGGGGACTATTTGTTACTATTCAATCGGATGGCACCAACTGGATCGTTATTGGTCAATGATCTGTTAACTGAAATAATTCTTGTTTGGTTTTTTTTACATTAACCTGAAAATAATTTCAAATTATTTCAGCATGAGGATTAGTGTACTCAAAATTTCAATAGCAGGTTCAATTAGCATAAATCAATTATCTTGCGGCCCATTGAAAATTGCCTGCCGGGATTTTATCATGAAACAAAAAACAAATGAGTAAGTACAAAGCCGGAGTTTTATTCGGCGAAGAATTAGAAGCACTTTACAATGATGCTAAGAAAAACCAATTTGCATTACCTGCAGTAAATACGATCGGATCAAATACCATCAATGCCGTTCTTGAAACTGCCGCAAAAGTAAACTCACCTGTCATTATCCAGTTTTCAAATGGTGGAGCCCAGTTTATTGCTGGCAAAGGAATGCCTAATGACAAAATGCAGGCAAATATTTCCGGTGGCATTTCTGGTGCTTTGCATATTCATAACGTGGCAAAATATTATGGAGTGCCTGTCGTATTACATACTGATCATGCCGCCAAAAAATGGCTGCCATGGATCAGTGGATTGATCGATGCAGGTGAACAATATTTCAAAGAAAAAGGACAACCACTTTTTAGTTCACATATGCTTGATCTGAGTGAAGAGCCAATTGAAGAAAATATTCATACATCAGTTGAGTTTTTCAAACGAATGAAACCGCTAGGTATGGGAATTGAAATTGAACTCGGTGTTACCGGTGGTGAAGAAGATGGAGTTGACAACAGCGATGTAGAAAACTCAAAACTCTATACGCAACCGGAAGATGTCTCCTATGCATTTAAAGAATTAAGTAAAGTTGGAAAAATGTTCACTGTTGCCGCAGCATTCGGAAACGTTCATGGCGTTTATAAACCCGGTAATGTGGAATTGCGTCCTGTGATCTTAAAGAACAGCCAGGATTATATTGAAAAAGAATTAAAGACAGCACCGCAGCCTGTATACTTCGTATTTCATGGTGGTAGTGGTTCGCCGCAACACCAGATACGAGAAGCGATCGGTTACGGAGCCATCAAAATGAATATTGATACCGATCTGCAATGGGCTTTCTGGGATGGTGTTTTAAATAATTACAAAAAGAACGAAGGTTATCTGCAAGGTCAGCTTGGAAATCCTGAGGGCGAAGATAAACCTAATAAAAAACATTATGACCCCCGTGTATGGCTGCGTAAAGGTGAAGAGTCATTTATAAAACGACTTGAAATAGCTTTTGAAGACCTGAACTGTATTAACAGGAACGCTTAAGTAGTTATGCAAATCATTTAAATCCCTGTAGGTCTACCGGCAGGGATTTTTTTCTGATTTAGGAAACAATTAATACAACAGTCTACCAAATTGGTGTGATAAATACGATAATTTTATACCATGCTTTATTCTAAATAACAAGTATGGAAAAAGAATTCTACAAATTTATTTATCAGCAACAGAAAGAATCCGAAACCGTACCTCCCAATGAAGAAATTGCAACCTGGGTAAATGATCTCATTTGTCTTTTATTTCCTGAAAGATCTGATATCAATCTTTCATCAGAAAAAGAAGTTGAATTACGGTTTAGCGATCTAAGATCAGAATTGATAAATTTATTAGATGCTACAAGTGGATGCATGACGAATGGTAATAAAGAAAAAGCAGATCGTTTCTTTAGCAATACACCTGAACTATATCGAATTCTAAATACGGATATAGATGCATTACTCGCCGGTGATCCAGCTGCAAGAACAAGATTTGAGATCATAAGAGCTTACCCCGGGTTCTATGCTATTTCATTTTATCGTATTGCACATGCATTGTTTGATCTTACTATTCCTTTGCTGCCACGGATCATTACCGAATATGCGCATTCAAAAACAGGAATAGACATTCATCCCGCCGCCGAGATCGGGGAACATTTTTTTATCGATCATGGTACAGGTATAGTAATAGGTGAAACAACTATCATCGGTGATCATGTAAAGCTTTACCAGGGTGTCACTCTTGGTGCATTAAGCGTTGATAAAGCAATGGCTTCAGTAAAGAGACATCCAACAGTTGAAGATCATGTTATCATTTATTCCGGTGCAACTATTCTTGGCGGAGAAACAATTATTGGACATAACAGTATCATTGGCGGTAATGTATGGCTCACTAAAAGTGTTCCCTCTTGTTCTACTGTTTATCATCGCCCCGATATTGAAGTTGTAGAACAAATTAAATCCTGATCATGGCAAGCATTATTGATTTGGTAGGCAATACACCAATGGTGGAGATAAAAAAATTAAATCCCAACCCAAATGTTACCATGTATGCAAAACTGGAAGGTGATAATCCCGGCGGAAGTGTAAAAGACCGACCTGCGTTGAACATGATCCGTTCTGCATTAGAAAGAGGTGATATAAAACCCGGGGCTAAATTAATTGAAGCAACAAGCGGCAACACTGGTATTGCTTTAGCAATGATCGCAAGATTATATGATCTCGATATTGAATTAGTGATGCCATCAACATCAACAAGAGAACGTACGCTAACGATGGAAGCATTCGGCGCTAAAGTCACCTTACTTGATAACATTGAGATCTGCCGTGATTACGCAGAAGAAAAAGCAGCGAAGGGTGAGTTTTTTATTTTGAACCAATTTTCAAATCCTGATAATTATAAAGCTCATTATAAAACTACTGGTCCTGAAATTTGGAAAGATACCAACCAGGGTATTACTCATTTTGTAAGTTCAATGGGAACAACAGGAACCATCATGGGTTGTTCAAGATTTTTCAAAGAAAAAAATTCTTCTATTCAAATCGTCGGCTGCCAACCGACAGAAGAATCTTCTATTCCCGGTATACGAAGGTGGCCCAAGGAATATTTGCCGAAAATTTTTGAACCGGAAAGAGTTGACCGTGTGATGGACGTATCACAGGAAGAATCAACTCAAATGGCAAGACAATTAGCAAAAGTTGAAGGGATATTTGCAGGTATGAGCAGCGGCGGGGCAGCTTCAGCTGCTATACGTTTGGCCAAAGAGATTGAATCGGGTGTCATCGTCTTTATTACATGTGACAGGGGTGATCGTTATCTGAGCAGTAATTTGTTCGGGTAAACTTTTCCTGAATATGAGTAAAAATTTAAGATCAATCGATATAAGAAAAATTTATATTCTGAAACAAACGTAGGCGCATGATTTTTGTGGTATTATTTCCATGTTTCTAACTCCGCCAACCTTGGAAGAACTAAAAGAATCTGACTTGCCCGACCTGGTGGACATGCTATCAAAGCAATCAATTGAATATAGTCGCCTGATAAAACTGGAAGGAGTTACCTCTAAAAGCCTTGCAATAAAAGAATTGATCCTTAATATTCAAACCGTAATTGAATCTAAAAAGGTTTCTGAAAAATCAAAAATTACCGGATAGTTTTATTTCACCTTGTATTTTACTTGCCCTTACCTTTGTCTCGAACAGTCGTTAGCGACCGACCATTTATTTACATGTTAAACCATTATCTATGCTTACCGCATCATCGAATAAGATCACAGAGATTCTTGGTGATAAAGCAGAATATTTATTGAGTCATACATGTAAAACGATCTCAAAAGAAAAAATACATTTACCAGGGCCTGATTTTGTAGATCGCATCTGGATCAAGAGTGATAGAAATCCTCAAGTACTTCGCAATCTTCAATTGATGTATAATACAGGAAGATTATCGAATACAGGTTATTTATCCATCCTTCCGGTTGACCAGGGAATCGAACACAGCGCTGGTGCATCGTTTGCAAAAAATCCAATTTATTTTGATCCTGAAAATATAATCAAGCTGGCTATTGAAGGTGGCTGCAATGCTGTTGCTACCACTTATGGAGGCTTAGGCTTTCTTTCAAGGAAATATGCGCATAAAATTCCTTTCATTGTTAAAGTGAATCACAATGAGTTTCTAACCTATCCAAATAAGTTCGATCAGATAATGTTTACATCTATCAAAGCAAGTTGGAATTTGGGAGCTGCAGCTGTAGGGGCTACCATCTATTTTGGCAGTGATGAATCTGCAAGACAGATACAGGAAGTAAGCAAGGCATTTGAAATAGCACATGAACTTGGAATGGCAACGATCCTTTGGTGTTATTTAAGAAACCCCGCTTTCAAAACAAAAGAAAAAGATTTTCATGTATCAGCTGACCTTACTGGACAAGCAAATCATTTGGGTGTAACAATAGAAGCAGATATCATCAAACAAAAACTTCCCGAAAACAATGGAGGTTATCTTGCATTGAATACAAAAGAATCTGCCTACGGTAAAAATGATCCACGCATTTATTCTGAACTTACGTCTGATCATCCTATTGATCTCTGTCGCTACCAGGTTGCTAATTGTTATATGGGTCGTGCAGGATTAATTAATTCTGGCGGCGCATCATCCGGCGCAAGCGATAAGACTGAAGCTGTAACCACAGCAGTTATTAATAAAAGAGCCGGCGGCATGGGGTTGATCAGTGGCCGCAAAGCATTTCAACGCCCCATTAAAGAAGGAATAGAAATTTTGAATGCAATACAGGATGTATATTTAGATAAGGATATCACCATTGCATAATAAAAAAATTACGTTATTGATAAACCGTCTGCCTGGGTGATAAAATGTTATTTATTAACATTATTTACATAAAAAAGTAAAAGCAAGTGGCAACTTTTGTTCTGTCGATACCGATAGGATAAAAAAATACTCGTTAAAACATATTTATGAAAAAAGGCATTCTGGTTATTCTTGTATCATTTTTTTTAATTGCATCATGCAGTAAAGGCGGCAGTGATGATGGTGGAGGCGGTGGTACAGGAGGTGGCGGCGGGAGCACTGTTAATTGTACGGGTGTAGCGAGTTCATTTGCAGCCAATGTTAGTACGATCATTCAAACAAGTTGTGCAATAGACGCAACTTGTCACGGTGCCGGCAGTGCAAATGGCCCCGGCCCACTACTTAATTATACACAAATATCCAGTGCTGCAGTCACGATCAAAAATGCAGTAGCTAGTGGAACTATGCCAAAGACCGGAACACTGACAACGGCACAAAAAAATACTATCATCTGCTGGGTCAATAATGGTGCACTTAACAATTGATCTATAAATAATCTTTTAAAAAATGCCACTTAGAAATAAGAGACATTTTTGTTTTGCAACCAACGATAGTGATTCTATTAAGCTTCTCTTGCGTCGCACTCTTGTACTGCATTTCGCTAATGAACTTTTTCTGAAACATCCTGGCTTAAATATCTTTTTGCTTAGAGTTTTAGTTTGCTTCGGCTTGCCATCAATAATTATTTTATTTCAAGGATCTTAACGGCAAGCCTCGCAATGACGAATTCTCCGGAAGTTTGAAAAAACTCACAGTTCTTCAGGAACTTCGTCATTGCGAGGCCGTCAAATAAAATTCATCGGCATTTTAGTTCTGAAGGCCGAAGCAATCTAACAGCAAAATGTTAGAATGAAATGCTGAATACAATTGTTGTAGTACAAGAGTGCGACGCAACAGAAGTTGACCGGAGAACAAATGCCGGGAACATAATAACACTCGTTAATATTCAACTTTAAATCCAAAAACCTCCAATCACAGATTCCCTATATTTGTGACCACTCAAAACTTTTTGCATGGCAAAACAGGTAGAAGATTTTGATTCCAACCTGGCTGGTGAAGAAGGAAAAGAATCGACAAGAACAAGCTGGTTCAAACGAATTAGAAAGGGGATCTTAACGGGTACACATGAAAAAAAGGAAACGCCGGAGGGTTTATGGACCAAATGCCCTGAATGCAATTTTATTTGTACCTCAAATGAACTAAAAGAAAATCTTTTTGTTTGCCCGAAATGCAGTTACCATCACCGTATTGGCAGCGAAGAATATTATTCAATTCTCTTTGATGATGATCAGTACGAAGAACTGTTTGAAAATATTCTTAGTAAAGATTATTTGGAGTTCACCGATCTGAAACCTTATAAAAAAAGACTGGAAGAGATCTGGAGTAAAACAGACCTGAAGGATTCAATGCGTGTAGCGGTAGGAAAGGTTGCCGGCAATGACATCGTAATCGCTTGTATGGATTTCGAATTCATCGGTGGTAGTTTGGGAAGTGTGATGGGTGAAAAATTTTCAAGGGCGGTCGACTATTGCATGAAGCATAAGATGCCATACATGGTGATCTCAAAAAGTGGCGGTGCAAGAATGATGGAAAGTGCTTTTTCATTGATGCAGCTTGCAAAAACAAGTGGCAAGCTTTCTCAACTTAGCGATGCTAAACTTCCTTATATATCTTTTTTAACTGACCCGACTTTCGGAGGCATCTCTGCCTCCTTTGGTATGTTGGGCGATCTGAATATTGCAGAACCCGGTGCATTGATCGGTTTTGCCGGACCAAGAGTTATTAAAGAAACAATAAAAAAAGATCTGCCTCCGGGTTTTCAACGCAGTGAGTTCATCCTAGAACATGGCTTTCTCGATTTTATCGTTCCAAGAAAAGAGTTGAAAGATAAAATGACGAAAGTGTTGTGGATGTTTAAGAACTAATCAATGCTTTTATGAAAAGATATGTCTTCCTAATGTCAATCTTAGTTCAGGTTGTTGTGTTTGTCAATGGGCAAAAAAAAGTTGTTTCCTATCCGATTGATTTCACTAAATCAGCTATTGAGAAGCGGCTTTGCGATTCTTATTTTTTACAGGAGCCGTCTGCACAGTATTTCATGTTGATATTGAAGGATGACAAAAAAGCTGAATATCTTTTATATAACAGCAAAATGCAACTGGTTTCCAATTTCTCACCTTCAGACGGATTAAGC
>DATDCP010000403.1:0-2483 GCA_036524255.1 Chitinophagaceae bacterium | reverse complement strand
GAAATGAAAGCAACAAATACTATTGGCATCGAACATAATTATGGTTTGTGGTACGATAGAAGGAGAGATGACCATGAGCGAATTCGGAGAATGGATGGTGAAGTATGGCCGCCATTTTATGAATTACCATTTGCAAGGAGTGGAAAAGAAACAGCCTGGGATGGTTTGAGCAAATATGATCTTACAAAATACAATCCTTTTTACTGGAGCAGGTTGAAACTGTTTGCAGACCTTGCTGATCAAAAAGGGTTGTTGCTCGTTCACCAAAATTATTTTCAACACAACATTATTGAAGCAGGAGCACACTTTACAGATTTTCCCTGGCGCACTGCCAATAATATAAATAATACTGGATTTGTTGAGCCGGTTAATTATGCAGGTGATAAAAGAATTTTTTATGCAGAGCAGTTTTATGATTTATCAAATCCTGTACGAAAAGAGTTACATAAAAAATATATTCGTCAATGCCTGAATAATTTTAAAGACAATAATGGAGTGATACAATTGATCGGTGAAGAATTTACAGGGCCAACTCATTTTGTAAAATTCTGGTTGGATGTTATTAAGGAATGGGAAAAAGAAACTGGCAAACATCCGATCATTGGCTTAAGTGTTGCCAAAGATGTGCAGGATTCTATTTTAAATATTCCAGCTTATGCTGCGATAGTCGATCTCATCGATATTCGATACTGGCATTATCAGGCTGATGGAACAACCTATGAACCTAAGGGCGGACAAAGCTTAGCGCCTCGTCAGCATGCAAGATTATTAAAACCAAAGAAAACTAGTTTCGAACAGGTATATCGTGCAGTAAAAGAATACAAGGATAAATTTCCCAATAAAGCTGTTGTTTATTCCGGTGATAGTTATCCTGAATTTGGAATGGCAGCATTTATGGCTGGTGGTAGTTTGGCTGTTCTTCCAAATAATATCGACAAAGAATTATTAAAAGCTACTGCAGGCATGAAACCATCTGTTTCACCTGGCAAGAACGAATACATATTGAGTAATGGAAAGAACAGTATTGTGTATAATTCAGAAACAAAAAGATTAGAAAAGAAGTGAAGAAGTCTCTATTGATCATATTGCTTTGTTCGTTGATAAAAGCCGATGCACAATTGCCGCAATTGAAAATATCTGCTAATAAAAGATTTTTTCAAACGGCGGATGGCAAACCTTTTTTCTGGCTGGGTGATACTGGATGGTTATTATTTATAAAATGTAAAAAAGAAGATGCCATAAAATATTTGGATGACAGGAAGGAAAAAGGTTTTAATGTCATCCAGGTGATGCTGATACATGATGTAAAACTTGCTGTGAATGCTTATGGAGACTCATCAATTCATAAAGGCGATGTTTCAAAGCCCGTAACAAAGGATGAACATATCATTGATGATCTGAAATATACTTACTGGGATCATGTTGATTTTATAATTGACGAAGCAGCCAAGAGAGGAATTTATATGGCATTGGTTCCTGTGTGGGGCGGTAATATTAAATATGTAAACGAAGAACAGGCAAAGATCTATGCGACATTTCTTGCAAATCGGTATAAAAATAAAAGTAATATCATTTGGCTGAATGGTGGTGATATAAAAGGAACTGATGGATTGAAACAATGGAAGGTGATCGGGAATACTATCCGTTCAATAGATAAAAAACATTTGATGACGTTTCACCCGCGGGGGAGAAATTCATCTTCGGCATGGTTTCATAATGAGCCCTGGCTTGATTTTAATATGTTTCAAAGCGGGCATAGAAGTTATGCGCAGGATACATCTTCTGGTGAAACATTGCATTATGGTGAGGATAACTGGAAGTATGTAAATGATGATTATAAATTAAAACCGGTGAAACCAACATTTGACGGTGAACCCTCTTATGAAGATATTCCTTATGGTTTGCATAAAGCAGATGAACCATACTGGGAAGATCATGAAATTCGTCGTTATGCATACTGGAGTGTGTTTGCGGGTGGATGTGGTTTTACTTATGGACATAATTCAGTAATGCAGTTTTATACTCCCGGCGATTCAGGTATTTCTTTTTTCCCAAAAATAAAATGGCAGGATGAATTAGATGCGCCGGGTGCAGGGCAGATGCAGCATTTAAAAAAAATAATATTGGGTAGATCTTATTTTGATAGGATACCAGATCAGTCGATGATAGTTGACAATGGTGAAAGATATGATAGGATAATTGCGACAAAAGCTAAAAGCTATGCAATGTTTTACGTTTATAATGGACGAGATTTTAAAGTAGAAATAAAGAAGTTGCAATTTATTCCGGGTAAAGCAAGGTGGTTCAATCCAAGGAATGGGGAAACAAAGGCGATAAGCGAATATAGAAATACGATAGTTGCAAATTTTGATCCGCCAGGTGAAAAAGAGAGTGGTAATGATTGGGTTTTGATTTTAGAGAAGTAATAAATATGCGAGTTAAATTATTAATTATTAATTGTTCATTATTAATTTTTCTTGCAT
>DATDCP010000402.1:0-9066 GCA_036524255.1 Chitinophagaceae bacterium | reverse complement strand
ATAGTAGACGATAAAACTTTTTATAGAACAGGATTAAAAGCATTATCGCTTAACCCCGGCATTAGCAGGGAGACCGATCATGTGTATGCTCGTTTTAGTTTAGAGTATGATGAAGTAAAGGTTTTAAAAACGCCGGGAAAGTTTATCAGTTCTGCTTTTGCCGAAGTTGATCCAAGAATATTTACAAGACAACACTTCTTCGGTGTACGTGGTGATTGGAGTTATTCAAGTGCGGATGTAAAGAAAAATCCAACAAGAGGCTTGAACATTGAAGCAGGATTTAATGCCAGGGATAATCTTGACAAGACCTCCTCCTATTTAAATCTTAGAGGTTCTTTTTCTTTTTACCAATCATTGGGCAAATCGTTAGTGTTTGCTCATCGTACGGGTGCTGCTACCAATTTTGGTGATTATGATATTTATTTTGCAAATACATTAGGAAGAAGTGAAAATCTTCGTGGTTTTTGGCGCTATCGCTTTTCAGGAAAAACAAGTTTTTACCAGAATACAGAATTAAGATTGGCTTTATCAAAAAGAAAAAATTTTGGCATGCTGGGCTTTTTTGATGATGGGAGAGTTTGGATCGATGATGAGGATTCAAAAACAATTCATATAGGATATGGTGGCGGATTTTATTTTATACCATTTAATGCATTAGGGCTAACTCTATCTTATGGAAGATCAAAAGAAACAGATATGATCATGATAAAAACGGGTTTTCTTTTCTAGTTGAATGTCTCTCCTTAAAAAAGAACTTGCATAGAAGATTGCTTCGTCCTGCTTCACTAAAGTTGAAACTGTTTTTAAATGACGGCCTCGCAATGACGATGGGTCGTGGTTTTTGTTCTTCAGGCGGCATCTCGTCATTGCGAGGCTTGCCAGGTTGAATTCACAAATCTTTTGATTGTTATGGCAAGACGAAGCAAACTAAAAGCTAATGAGCCCATAGCTTTTCTCATCAATCTTTTGCGATCTTTTTATAGCTTGCGACAACACCACGGATCAATGATGAACTAAATCCCTGGTGTTCCATTTCATTAAGACCAGCGATCGTACATCCTTTTGGAGTGGTTACCTTATCGATCTCATGTTCCGGGTGAGTATTTTTATCCAATAATAATTGCGCAGCGCCTTTTACCGTTTGTGCAGCGATCAGTGCAGCAGTAGTTACATCAAATCCAATTTCTATTCCGCCCTGGATGTTTGCACGAATGTATCGCATTGCATAAGCTGTACCGCATGCTCCAAGTATAGTCGCCGCATCCATGAGCTTTTCATCGATCATTATTGTTTTTCCCAACTGATCAAATAACTGGCGGATATAATTTATCTGTGACTCGGATGCGCCTGCATGTGAGAGGCATGTCATGCTTTGCTGTATAGCGATCGCAGTATTTGGCATTGCACGAATAACCGGTACTGGTTTTCCGATCGCTTTTTGGATTTGTTCGATCCAAACGCCAGTGATCACAGAAACTACGACATGTTTTTTCGGATCAAGAGTAGTTTTTATTTCATTAATAATGTCAGCAAAATTGTATGGCTTTACTGCGAGAATAATTATCTCAGCGGTCTTTACTGCTTTTTTATTATCACTATGGACCATTGATCCTTGCTCAGCAAAGCGGCTTAGTGGTGAAAGATTTCTTCTTGTAATAGAAATTTCAACAGGACGGCTGAATTCACTTTGAATTAATCCTTCGGCAATTGATGCGCCGAGATTGCCACCCCCAATGATTGCAATTTTCTTTGACATAAACATTTATTTAATAAAAATGCCATCCCGCCCGAGGCGGGATGGCAAACAACAATAAGCAAATATCAGAAAAATTCCATGTGTATTGAAATTTGATTTAAGTAATGGTCGTAAGCCCCCTTTAGGGGGTTTGGGGCTCAGTAATATTTTTTTTCTATAAGGAAATTCTTTACGTAGGTGTCAACCCCTTCTTCCAATGAATAGAAATCTTCTTTATAACCGGCATCACGAAGTTTGGTCATGTCTGCCTCAGTGAAATATTGGTATTTATCGCGAATATCAAGTGGCGTATCGATAAATTCAATTACTGGCTCTTTCCCCAGACTTTTAAAAATAGAAGTTACAAGATCTTTAAAGGTTCTTGCTTTCCCTGTTCCTAAATTATACAAACCCGGAGCAGGTTTTTCATTCATTAACCAATAACAGATATCAACCACATCTTTTACATAAACGAAATCGCGAAGCTGTTCGCCGTCTTTATATTCTGGCTTATGGGATCTGAAGAGTTTTACTTTACCCGATGATTTTATTTGATTGAAAGAATGAAAAATTACACTCGCCATTCTTTCCTTATGATATTCATTAGGACCATACACATTGAAAAACTTTAACCCCGCCCAAAAAGGCGGCTGTTTTTTTTCTTTCAAGACCCACTGGTCAAATTCATTTTTTGATCTGCCGTAAGGATTGAGGGGATTTAATTTGTACGGGAGATCATGATCGTCTTTATAACCTAATTCACCACCACCATAAGTTGCAGCAGAAGATGCATAAACCAGCGGAATATTTTTTTCAACGCAGTATTTCCATATCTTTTTTGAAAAATCAACATTTAATTTTTCAAGAATAGCATAATCAAATTCCGTTGTATCTGTTCTTGCACCTAAATGAAAAACAAAATCGACTTTCATCGGGTGATTGATCAGCCAATTAAATAATTCATTTCTGTCAACCCTTGCAATGATCTTTTTATCCTCGTAATTATGTTTTTTGTTTTCATCATCAAACTCATCAACGATGATGATATTATGATATCCTTTACGATTCAGATACCCAACCATACAACTGCCGATAAAACCTGCAGCACCTGTAACTAATATAACTGAGTTGCGATCCATAGTTTATGAAAAGATTAAGGTTAAGATTAAGCGTTCACATTCTCAATCTTAACCTTAACCTCAATCTCTTTTAAATAGAACTTAAAGCCGAGCCGGCTTCTTCTTTTGATAAATGGTTTTCAATGGCTGAATCATACTGTTCCTGCCACCAATCGATCGTTCCCCAGAAATCACCATTCACCAACATTTCGCCGCTGGTTACCAATCCAATTCTTTCATGCGGAAAATCGCTTAAAGCATTTTCAAATTTTTCGATCAGGTCAGCTTTTACACTTACCACTACCCTGCTTTGGCCTTCACCAAATAAATAAGCATCTTCACGCAGGTCATCTTTTGTTTCTACTGTAAATCCAAGTTCACGATTAAAACCACTTTCACAAAGAGTGACAAACAATCCGCCTTCGCTTATATCATGTGCTGATTGAATTAACTTTTTATTAATAAGCACCGTAACTTTTTGTTGTAACGAAAATTCTTCTTCCAATTCAAAATAAGGAGCTGGTGAAAATTCTATATTACAAACTTTAGCGAGGTATTGCGATGAGTTAATATCATTTGTTGATTTACCCAACAAATAAATAACATCGCCTTCTTTTTTAAAGTCCAATGTCATCTTTTCATTTATGTTTTCCAATAAACCAACCATGCCGATTGTTGGTGTTGGATAAACAGGACCATCAGGATTTTGGTTATAGAAGCTTACATTGCCACCTGTAACTGGAGTATCAAATTTTCTGCAGGCATCTCCCATTCCTTTTATCGCATTCACAAACTGATAGTATACTTCTGGGTCGTAAGGATTTCCAAAATTCAAACAATTAGTTACACCCAGGGGCTGACCGCCGCTACAAACAATATTTCTTGCTGCTTCACTTACCGCTATCATAGTTCCTTTATAAGGATCAGCAAAAACATAACGGCTGTTGCAATCAGTTGTGATAGCCAATCCTTTTTTTGTTCCTTTTACCAAAACAACCGGTGCATCTGTTGGTGCATTGGTTGAAGCATTATTTGTACAAACCATACTATCGTATTGATTATATATCCAACGCTTCGAAGCGATCGATGGAAGTATGATCAGTTTTTCGGCAACAGCTTTTAAATCTTTCGGAACTGAAATAGAATTAGCGTCAAACTTTTTTATTTCATTCAAATATTTTGGTTCACGAAATTCTCTGTCATACTGAGGAGCCCCTCCTCCTAATACAAGATCATAGGCCGGAAGTGAGGCTTCCAATTCATTATTCATATAAAAATTCAGAATACCATCATCAGTCACTTCACCAATAACTGAACAGGGCAGATCCCATTTTTCAAAAATTTTCGTCACATCATCTTCTCTTCCCTTTTCAGCAACTAATAACATTCTTTCCTGGCTTTCACTCAACAGCAATTCCCATGCTTTCATATTTTTTTGGCGAGTAGGAACTTTATCAAGATCTATTCTCATTCCTACTTCACCCTTCGCACTCATTTCAGAAGTAGAACATATAATTCCTGCTGCACCCATATCCTGCATACCAACTACAGCACCGGTTTGGATAACTTCCAAACAAGCCTCCAATAATTTTTTTTCCTGGAAAGGATCACCCACCTGAACTGCAGGCAGATCTTGTGCACTTTCTGCGGTGATATCTGCAGACGCAAATGAGGCACCACCGATCCCATCTTTGCCCGTTGCGCTTCCAACAAACATAACAGGATTACCTTCTCCTTTTGCAGTTGCAGAAACTGTTTCTCCTGCCTTTACAATACCAACACTCATTGCATTTACCAATGGATTGGTATGATAACATTCATCAAAATAAATTTCGCCGCCAACAGTTGGTACGCCAAAACAATTGCCATAATGGCCAATGCCATGCACAACACCTGAAAGTAAATGTTGCGTTTTATCTTCTTCTAAATTTCCAAAACGCAAAGAGTTTAATGCAGCGATCGGTCTTGCTCCCATTGTAAAAATATCACGGTGAATTCCACCGACACCGGTAGCAGCCCCCTGGAATGGTTCAATAGCCGATGGATGATTATGAGATTCAATTTTAAAAACAACACCAAGCCCATCACCAATATCCATTAGACCAGCGTTTTCTTCACCCGCTTTTACAAGCATTCTTCCACCTTCACGAGGCAATGTCTTTAGCCATTTAATCGAGTTCTTATAACTGCAATGCTCACTCCACATGCCACTGAAAGCACATAGTTCATTGAAGTTTGGAGTTCGTCCTAGTTTTTGCTTGATAAGCTCAAATTCTTCAGCTGTTAAGCGAAGTTGTTCGGCAGTTTTTACAGTTATTTCCATAGTTTTTTAAGAAAGCGCAAAGCTAATGATATTGTATGATGTGGGGCAATTGCCAAATGCTATTTTATAAACTTAAAATTCACTTCCTGGAGATCATATTTGCTTTCTTAATATATCCCACATCAAATATTTATAACTATTTTGCGAAGATAAACCTGACCGATTGTATTATTTATTATTTGCAGGATACCTCTGTTTATTTGCTTGGTTAATTACGAGACTTGGCTTTTTTCAAAAATCAGGGCTTACCAATGCCCAGTTAGTTATTTTGTTTTTGCTCAAGGTAATGGCTGGTATTTTTTATGGATGGATCGGGATATATTATGGTCAGTTTGCTTATATGTATGATACATGGGGCTATCATTATTTAAGCGTAGATGAATACAAACTGCTTTTCAACAGCCCATCAGAATACTTTTTCAATATTTTTCATACTGGATATGAAAGTAAGTATGGAGGCTTTTTTTCCTCGGATTATTCCTGGTGGAACGATTTGAAGAGTAATATGTTCATCAAATTTCTTTCCCTGGTAAATGTTTTCAGTTTTGGAAATTATTATGTCAATGTGATCTTTTATTCTTTTATCACTTTTACCGGACCGGTAGCAATATATCGTGTGTTTAGCGATGTATTCCCTGGTAAAAAAGTTCATGTGCTGGTAGCAACCTTTTTAATTCCTTCATTTGCCTATTGGACAAGTGGTATTCATAAAGACGGTCTTGTTTTCATGGCGATAAGTCTTATCATTTATCATGTCTATTTTGGGTTAAAAGAAAAAAAGTTCAGACTCTCCCGCATTTTGCCTTTTTTTATTTCATTTATTATTATTCTTTCATTCAGAAATTTTTTACTGGTAATACTTATCCCTGCACTTTTTGCGTGGATACTTTCAACAAGGATCCAAAAAAGAAATGCCATCATTTATATTTCTACCTATTTAATATGCGGCTTACTTTTCTTTTCATTGAGATACATTTTTCCCGGACTTGATTTTCCGCAAGCTGTTGTTGACAAACAAAATGCCTTTAAGTCTTTACAAGGAAACTCCGGGATCGAATTACCTGAATTAAAACCAACCCTTGGAAGCTTTTTGGTAAATGCTCCACATGCGATAAGTTCCACTACCCTTCGTCCACATCCAGGTGATGTAAAACATATTCTTTCTATGGCAGCGGCATCAGAAACTGCATTTCTCCTGCTTCTCTTTTTTCTATTTTTATTCTGGCGAACAAACGGCGTAAAGTCGACTTCGTTTATCTGGTTTTGTATCTTTTTTTCATTTTCCTTTTTGTTATCGATAGGATTCACGGTCAACTTTCTTGGGGCGATAGTCCGGTACAGAAGTATTATCCTACCGTTTTTATTAGTTCCTGTTATTAGTCTTATTAATTGGGAGAGGATCTATTCTATTCTCTTTAATAATATTAAAAATAATTCTAATGTTTCTGATGTTTAAATTATTCCTCCTTTAATTTAGTGGTTATCCCTTTTTTTGACAAAATTTTCCACATTTTCTAATAAATATCATTTGTTCTGCCAAAAATTATTGGTTTTATTCCTCAATATGCTTTTTTTTGCATTTGAACCCCTTTATTAAAAATTAAATGCAATTGTTATGGTGTCATCAAAACTAGAATACATCTGGCTGGACGGGTATAAGCCAATTCAAAGCCTTAGAAGTAAAACAAAGATCGAAAAAAACTTCAGTGGCAAATTGGAAGATTGCCCCGTTTGGTGCTTTGACGGTTCATCAACTGAACAAGCTCCGGGCGGATCATCTGATTGTTTATTAAAACCTGTATTCATTGCGAAAGACCCACAAAGAAAAAATGCTTATCTCGTAATGTGTGAGGTTTTAAGTCCCGGTGGCGCCGCTCATGAATCAAACGGAAGAGCAACAATTGAGGATGACGACAATGATTTCTGGTTTGGATTTGAGCAAGAATATTTTTTGTGGAATCCTGCCACAAATAAACCTATCGGATTTCCTGAGGGCGGCTTCCCGCGGCCACAAGGTCCCTACTATTGTTCAGTAGGTGCAACAAATGCATTTGGTCGTGCAATGGTAGAGGAACATCTTGATGCATGCCTTGAAGCAGGTTTAAATGTTGAAGGTATCAATGCGGAAGTAGCCACTGGACAATGGGAGTTCCAGATCTTCGCAAAAGGTGCAAAGGCTGCCGGCGACCAGGTTTGGGTGGCTCGTTATTTATTAGAAAGGATCGGAGAAAAATATGGTATCGCTATCAACTGGCATTGCAAGCCTCTTGGTAATCTTGATTGGAACGGAAGCGGTATGCATGCAAACTTCTCCAATGAATTATTGAGAACTTGTGGAAGCAAAGAGATCTACGAACAGATCTGCGAAGGCTTCAGACCTTTTGTAAAAGAGCATATTGAAGTATATGGACCAGACAATCATCTTCGTCTTACCGGCAAACATGAAACAGCTGCCATCACTGATTTCAAGTTTGGTGTTTCAGATCGTGGCGCTTCCATTCGCATTCCGATCGGCACAGTAGAAAAAGGCTGGAAAGGTTGGTTGGAAGATCGCCGTCCGAATAGCGCTGCTGATCCTTATAAAGTAGCTGCCCGTATTATTAAGACAGTAAAAATAGCTGAAGCTAATTTGGCACAGGTGACCCAGGGAGAAAAGAAAGTTGCTTAATAGAAGAGGTATAATAAATATTTATTCACCAAATTTTAAGGTAAGCTTTTAGACAGGGCTTACCTTTTATATTTGAGACCAATTAAAAAAGTATAAACAAAATATCATGTCATTACGATTCAACGCTATCAACAATCTATCTTCTGCACAGGAAGTGCAGGTAGAAAATCCCACCAGGATAACAGCCATTTTTGGTGAAAGTGTTTTTACAGTAAAAACAGCCAGGGAATTTTTAAGTGACGAAGCTTATAAGAGTCTTATCGGATCTATAAGGGCCGGTCAAAAAATTGATCGCTCAATGGCCGTCCAGATCGCAAGTGGTATTCGCTCCTGGGCAGAAGGGAAAGGTGTAACTCACTTTACACACTGGTTTCAACCTTTAACAGGAACTACTGCTGAAAAACATGATTCTTTTTTCACAATAAAAAGTGATGGAACTCCGATCGAACAATTTGAAGGTGATGCATTGATACAACAAGAACCTGATGCATCTTCTTTTCCAAGCGGAGGATTGCGTGCAACATTCGAAGCAAGAGGTTACACCGCATGGGATCCTTCATCTCCAGCATTTATCATGGAGATCGGTAATGGAAAAACTTTGTGTATTCCTACCATCTTTGTTTCTTATACTGGTGAATCACTTGACTACAAAGCGCCGTTATTAAAAGCATTAGAAGCTTTGAATAAATCTGCAGTTGATGTTTGTAATTACTTTGATAGAAATGTGACACGTGTTACTGCTACACTAGGCTGGGAGCAAGAATATTTTATAATAGATGAAGGTCTCTTTAATGCTCGCCCTGACCTGGTCATGTGCGGAAGAACTGTTTATGGTCAAAGTTCTGCAAAGGGACAGCAATTAGAAGATCATTATTTCGGTTCTATTCCTGAAAGAGTGTATGCGTTTATGCGTGACTATGAAAACGAGTCTTATAAATTGGGTATCCCTCTTCGTACAAGACATAATGAAGTGGCGCCTGCACAATATGAGTGTGCCCCCATCTTTGAAGAAGTAAGTGTTGGTGTTGACCATAACTCACTATTGATGGATGTGATGGATCGTGTTGCCCGTCGTCACAAGTTGAGAGTGTTGTTGCATGAAAAACCCTTTGCAGGTATAAATGGCAGCGGCAAGCATAATAACTGGAGCATGGCTACTGATACAGGTGTAAATCTTTTGGCTCCCGGTAAAACGCCAAAGACAAACCTGATGTTTCTTACA
>DATDCP010000401.1:0-3807 GCA_036524255.1 Chitinophagaceae bacterium | reverse complement strand
GACTAATAGCTGCCAGCAATGTTTTATTACCAAATGAAATGGCAACGCTGTCTTGCTCCGCTAATGCAGGATTAAACCATATCATTATTACAGCAAAAGCATCATAGGAAAAATGCGCAATGATCGCGGGCCATAAACTACCACTGTACCAATAGAGCAAGCCCAATAATATTCCCAGAATGAACCTCGGTATAAATCCATAAAACTGTAAATGAATAGCCGAAAAAATAAATGCTGTAACAAGGATGCCAACCCATGGATTTTTAAACAGTTTGATAAATAATCGTTGCAACACACCGCGGAAAAGCAATTCTTCACCCACACCGGCAAATACAGCAACTAAAATGAGATTAAGGAAAAGATCCTGCACAGTATTCCTTTTTAGCATAAACTCTATCTGCTTTGCTGCAGATTCTTCACTTGCCTTCATCCATTTCCCGATGCCTGTTGTTTCTGGTATTAAGTCGCGATTAAATATTCCAGTCCAATCAACAAAAGGAAGAGCTACCAGCAACACGATTATACCTAAAATAAAATACATAGGTTTTGCAGATGTTAAACCCAGGTATTGTATTGGCTTTGGATCACAGAATCGTGCAAAAAGAAATACGGGGATAATGTATAATGCAAAAAATTGAATGACCAGCATTCCTCTCAAAAAAGTAAGTAGAGAAGGATTTGCATAATCCCATTTATCGGGATCGCTTATCGTAATAAGATCAATACCAGTCGCCTTTGCAAGAACAAATGTGCCGATAAATCCAAAGATCATGAAACACCCGATCGCCATTCCCGCAAACACAAGTAGTTGCAGCATCGGGTGCACTTTTTTAAAATAAGCCATAATTAGAAAACTCCGCTTTTTGATTTGTAAATTTGCCGCTTCGCTCCGAATAGGAGGCAGACAAAAATAACCAAATGATCAAGATAGGCAACATACAATTACCCGATTTCCCTTTACTTCTTGCTCCAATGGAGGATGTAAGCGATCCGCCATTTCGTGCTGTGTGTAAGGATAATGGCGCCGACCTAATGTTCAGTGAATTCATTTCAAGCGAAGGTTTGATACGTGATGCAATGAAGAGCAAAATGAAACTCGATTTTAGTGAAGAAGAACGGCCATTCGGTATCCAGATCTTTGGTGGAGATGAAGAAGCGATGGCTTTAAGCGCTAAGATCTGTGAAGCAGTAAATCCTGACCTGGTTGATATAAATTTTGGTTGCCCAGTAAAAAAAGTGGTAAGCAAAGGAGCTGGTGCTGGCGTTTTGAGAGATGTTGACCTGATGGTAAAATTGACTGAGGCTGTTGTGAGATCAACTTCATTGCCTGTTACCATTAAAACAAGATTGGGATGGGATGATAACTCCAGAAACATCGAAGAGGTTGCTGAGCGGCTGCAGGATGTTGGTATAAAAGCTATTTCCATCCATGGAAGAACAAGAGCACAACTTTATAAAGGCGAAGCTGACTGGACGCTGATCGCCAAAGTGAAAGAAAATCCCCGCATTCAAATTCCTGTTTTTGGAAACGGTGATATTGATTCTCCTGAAAAAGCTTTGGAATATAAAAATCGTTACGGTGTTGATGGTATTATGATCGGCCGTGCCGCTATCGGTTATCCGTGGATCTTTAACGAGATAAAACATTTTTTTAAAACCGGCGAACATCTGCCGGCGCCAACTATTCAGCAAAGAATAGACGTGATCCGGAAGCATTTATACCGTTCTATAGAATGGAAAAATCCTGTTGTTGGTATAAATGAAATGCGTCGACACTATGCAAACTATTTAAAAGGAATGCCCAACATAAAAGAATACCGGAATAAATTAGTTACACTTAGGCTGGTGGAAGAGATCGATGAAGTATTGAATGAAATAATAAACAGCTATGCCGGATATGAATTTGAAAGAACACTGATCGAATTGCCGAACTATCATGAGAAATGTTCTGCGTAGTATTATGCTGCTTTCAGATCCCGGCTTTTGAGTAAACCCCATATTGAAACTACAGTCCAGATCGCTTCAAGTATAATAAACGGCACGAAATCGATGAGCACGGCAGCATAACAACTTAATGCGCCACCGATCACATTTAGTATAAAAAAGAATTTCCCATTTTCCGGAACCCATTTCATCGTATTCAAAAAATAGGCAAGCAATACAAGTCCAACACCGATCGTTCCGATCCAATCATTATAAGTCATACAATAAATATTAAGTGAAGAAATTTATTTTTTGATGGCATCCGTTACTTCTTTGCCAGTGGGAGAAATAGAAGGATCAAAGTAATTAACGAGAACTCCTTCTTCATTTACCAAATATTTTGAAAAATTCCAGCTTGGCTTTTTGCTTGTCCATCCATTTTTATTTTTATCTGTGAGCCATTGAAAGATAGGATTCTGTTCAGGACCGGGAATAACAGAGCTTTTTCTGGCCAATGGAAATGTAACACCATAATTCAGCCTGCAAAACTTTTCTATATCCTCATCAGTTCCCTTTTCCTGTTCTTTAAAATCATTGGCAGGGAAACCAATGATCACCAGTTTGTCTTTATTTTCTTCATATAACTTTTGCAGATCGTCATACTGATCAGTATATCCGCAATCCGAAGCCGTATTCACCAGTAATAATTTTTTCCCTTTATAGTTTGACAATGGAATTGAATCGCCACTATTCAACGCAATTGATAAGTTATATAAAGACTGAGGCGGCGAAGCCGGTGATTCGTTAGCAAATACTTTACTGTTCTTGCCTGTTATCTTATTGAGCCAGGTAAATGCCGGGTAAACTACTTTTAAAACTCTTTGCCTTATCGTCATATCTTTTACATTTCGTGTTTCGATCGCAACATAACCACTGAATGCAATTAAAAATAATAGCAAAGCTATGAACAGCTTTTTAAGAAACCTTAGTATTTTATTTCTCTTCTTCAATAGCTGAATAGAATTACAGAAAGTACAAGAGTGCCCTTCGCTTCGCTCTGGGTAAACTGTGCAACTAAAGCTTAATAATAGTACAATTGCTCGTAACCAAAAACCATAAACTATAAACCACAAACTATCTTATCACCCATTTAAACAATTTCAATTTCCCTTTAAAAGGAGGATACTTAATTGAAGGATCAAACCAGGTTGGTGTCTTCATCACCGCTTTTTTATGGCTGAATGTATCAAATGAATATTTGCCGTGATAATTTCCCATGCCGCTGAAACCACGGCCGCCAAAAGGCAAATTATGATTGGTGAGATGCCAGCTTGCATTGTTCACGCATCCACCGCCGAAAGCAACACTGTTGAGCCATTCATTTTCCTTTTCGTTGCTTGATGTAAAAACATAAAATGCCAAAGGGTTCGGGTGTTGTTCGATTATTTTTAACGCTTCTCCTTTTGTTTTAAATGAAATGAGTGGAAGCACAGGGCCAAATATCTCATCCTTCATCACTGCAGCATTGATATTCACGTTATCAAGCAAAGTAGGTTCAATAAATAATTGCTGTTTATCAGTTCGTCCCCCGAAGATTATTTTAGCATTGGATAAATAACCGGCTATACGATCAAATTGCTTTTGGTTGATGATCTTACCGTAATTATAGCTTTGCTCCGGACTGTTGCTGAAAAAATCTTTTACCGCATCTGATATTGCTGAAATAAATTTCTCTTTTACTGATTCATGTACGAGTACATAGTCTGGAGCCACACACATTTGCCCGGCATTCGAAAATTTTGCAATGGCAATGCGACGAGCAGCCACTTTGATGTTTGCATCGCTTTCTACCACACATGGACTTTTTCCGCCTAACTCCAATGT
>DATDCP010000400.1:0-12519 GCA_036524255.1 Chitinophagaceae bacterium | reverse complement strand
TGTAAGAATCAATGACAAGCATATTGAAGTTATCGTTCGCCAGATGATGCGTAAAGTAAGCATCGTTGATCCGGGTGATACTAAATTCCTGGAAGAAGATCTTGTTGACAAATTTGAATTCCTCGAAGAGAATGATTGGGTCTTTGATAAAAAGATCGTGACTGAAATAGGGGAATCAGGCAAGCTTCGTGCAGGCCAGATCGTAAGCTTAAGAGAAGTAAGAGAAGAGAATTCAATTCTTCGCAGAAATGATAAAAAGCTAGTTGAATTCCGTGATGCAAGTCCTGCTACATCGGCTCCAACATTGCTTGGTATCACTAAAGCATCTCTTGGCGTACAAAGCTGGATATCTGCAGCATCGTTCCAGGAAACAACAAAAGTTCTTTCTTCAGCAGCTATTCATGGTAAAACTGATGATATGCTTGGATTGAAAGAAAATGTTATCACTGGTCACCCGATCCCTGCTGGTACAGGTTTGCGTGAATTTGAGAACATGATCGTTGGTAGCAAAGAGGAATATGAATTGCTGCAAACAACCAGGGAAGCGATGACTTTTGATGAAGAGGAATAATGAATGTGCTAATTAGCTAATATGCAAATGTGCAAATGATATTAAGGAGTAGGAGAAATCTTGCTCCTTTTTTGTTTAGCTCGTAGCTCATGGCTCACAGCTCGCAGCTTTCCTGTTAACTGTTTCCTAAAGTGACCCGAATGAGTATATTTGCCCTGAAGGCTTTGATTAACTTGCCAAAAAACTTGCATGAATAAAGGTTTACTAGCTCTCAATATTGTCTTACTAATCAGTGTAGCGATCTTGTTTTATCTCTTTTTTAATAAGAAGGATAATACATCTACCGTAATACCTATCCGAACAAATCATGATACTGCTGTTAAAAAGCAACAAACACCCGTCGCCTATTTTGATATGGATTCCATCGAAGCAAATTTCTTTTTATGGAAACAAGTGCAGGCTGAGGTTGTGAAAAGGGAAGCTGGTATCAATGATACCATCAACCAGATGAGAAATGGTTTTCAATCTTATTATCAAAAATTACAGGCACAGAGTGGTAATTTATCTCCCCGGCAAAAGGATTCTCTTGGCAATGAATTGGCTCAAATGGATGCCGAGATAAAGAACAGGACTGCTGAACTTAACCAGAAATACCAGACCTACTTTATGAGCAGGCAGCAGGAGATAGTAACTAAAATAAAAAACTATTGTAAGGAATTCAATAAGGATAAAAAGTACTCTTACATCATTGCGAGAGAACCCGGATTATTTTACTATACTGATACTGCCTACAATGTGACATCAGAATTATTGAAAGGATTGAACGCATTTTATACTAAAAAGAAATAAACCCGGTTGAGTTATTAGCTAATTATTCGCTCCTTTCATAATCGAAAGGAGTTTTTCTTTCTATAAGCTGAAATACTTATCTTGAAAACCAAACCAACGCTATGACAGAACAGCAACCCGCCTTCAAAAAATCATTCGGTCTATTAGATGCAACGATGGTCGTTGCAGGGTCAATGATAGGTTCGGGTATTTTTATTGTAAGCGCCGATATTACCCGCAATGTGGGTTCGGCAGGCTGGCTGATAGTAGTATGGCTGATAACAGGGTTTATGACCATTTCAGCTGCGGTAAGCTATGGTGAGTTGAGTGGAATGTATCCCAAAGCAGGCGGTCAGTATGTTTATTTAAAAGAAGCTTATAATCCATTAGCCGGGTTTCTATATGGCTGGAGTTTTTTTGCAGTGATACAAACAGCCACCATTGCAGCGGTCGGTGTGGCCTTTTCGAAATTCCTTGCATACCTCTTGCCACAAGTAAGCGAAGACCTTGTTGCCTTTACGATTGGGGGTCTTAAAATATCACCAGCGCAGCTGGTATCAATTGGATTGATCATCTTTCTCACTTTTATAAATACGTTGGGAGTAAAAGGAGGTAAGCTTATTCAAACAACTTTTACAGTAACTAAACTTCTCAGCTTATTCGGACTTATCATTTTTGGTTTGATCATGATGAAAGGAGATGTGTGGGATGCAAACTGGGCAGATGCCTGGCAAATAAGAAATCTTTCTGTAAGCGCCGACGGGCAGGCATCTTTTACCCCATTGATCGGAACTGCTATTCTTGGTGCTATTGCTGCTGCTATGGTTGGTTCCATCTTCAGTAGTGATGCATGGAATAACGTAACCTTTATTGCCGGGGAAATAAAAAACCCTAAACGAAATATTGGTTTAGCTCTTTTCCTTGGCACATTGATCGTTACTATAATTTATGTAACAACAAATGTTATGTATACGGCTGTATTGCCTTTAAATGAAATTGCATCAGCAGAAAAAGACAGGGTAGCAGTAGCAGCATCACAAGTTATATTTGGCAACATTGGAACTGTTGTGATCGCTTTAATGATCATGATCTCAACATTTGGATGTAATAACGGATTGATACTAGCAGGAGCAAGAGTTTATTACACTATGGCAAAAGATGGATTATTTTTTAAACCTGCAAGTACTCTTAACAAATTTGCCGTGCCACAATGGGCCTTATGGGTACAGTGTTTAATTGCCTGTGCATGGAGTGTAAGTGGGAAATATGGTCAATTACTGGATATGATTTCTTTTGTTGTCGTCATTTTTTATGTGATGACCATACTTGGGATCTTTATTCTTAGAAAAAAACGCCCTGATGCAGAGAGACCATACAAATCATTTGGATATCCGGTATTGCCGGCACTTTACATTATTATGGGTATTGCGTTTTGTACTCTATTGATATTTTATAAACCTCAGTTTACCTGGCCGGGATTGATTATTGCATTAGCAGGGATCCTTCTTTATTATATTGCAGTAGCGACCAGGAAAAAAAGAAACGAAGGAGATGAACTTATTGAGAAATTGCCTTGATGATCGAAGTTGTTGAAAAGCCATCCAGGATCGGGTTGATGACTACTTTGCCGCCATTGGCAATTACTTCTTTTGCGCCGGCAATTTCATCAATTGTATAATCACCGCCTTTTACTAATACACCGGGTAAAATAGAAGTAATGAGGTCGAGTGGTGTGTCTTCTTCAAAGATCACAACTGCATCAACCATGGATAAAGCGGCAAGTAATAATGCCCGTGAATCCTGGTCATTGATCGGGCGGCTATCTCCCTTCAATCTTTTTACCGAGCCATCGGAGTTTAATCCAATAACTAAAACATCTCCTTCTTTAGCAGCCTGTGAAAGTGAAAAGATATGTCCTTTGTGCAGTAGATCAAAAACGCCATTGGTAAAAACAATTTTCTTTCCTTCCTTTTTCCATTGACTTGCTTTTTCAATGATGCCAGTTAGCGAACAGATCTTTTCTGAAATTGATACAGGTGCCATAATTCTTTATCCTTTGTAAACAAATGTATAAATAATTATTTGCTGGTTCTTGCCGGAAAATAATGTTGGTTTAACCCGTAATTTTATGCTGGTAGAAAATAAAGCCGGATATTTAATAAATAACTAAACGAAATGACAGAGTGTGAAGAATTATTTAATGATTTTAATTCATTGAAGATTGGGGTGATCGGTGATGTGATGCTCGATACCTATATATGGGGGAAAGTAGACAGGATCTCGCCAGAAGCTCCTGTGCCGATCGTTTCATTGCATCATAAAGAACAGCGTATTGGAGGCGCCGGTAATGTTGCCATTAACTGTAGTAGTCTTGGAGCAAAAGTTTTTATGCTGGGTGTTGCTGGTGATGATGATGAAGCTTCCCAGTTAGAACAGTTATTGAAGGAAAAGCTGATCGATACAACTGGCTTGATAAAAAGTGCTAAACGAAAAACTACAAATAAAACAAGGATCATCAGCCGTAATCAGCAAATGCTGAGATTTGATGCCGAGATAACTGATGATCTCAACAAAGATGAGGAAACAGCGTTACTAAAACAGATCTCCAATTTTATTGAACACGAGGATCCTAATATTTTGATATTCGAAGATTATAATAAAGGCGTGCTGACAGAAAAAATAATTGAAGAAGCAATTGCTTTATGCAGAGCTTCGGGTGTGATCACTGCCGTTGATCCAAAAAGAAAGAATTTTTTCAAATATACAAATGTTGATATTTTCAAACCAAACATGAAAGAGGTCCAGGAAGGTTTGAATTTGATGTTTGAGACCGGCGATATTTACCAGCTTAGAAATATTCATGAGCAACTTCAAAAACAATTGCAGCATAAAGTTTCGTTGATCACTTTATCAGAGAAAGGAATTTTTTATCAGCAATTACAAAATGCAGCGATCATTCCAAGTCATTTGCGAAATGTCGCTGATGTATCCGGTGCAGGTGATACTGTGATAGCTGTTGCCGCAATGGTATATGCAGCAACTAAAAATGCACACCTGATGGCGGAGATAGCCAATATTGCCGGTGGTTTGGTTTGTGAAGAAGTGGGAACAGCTATAGTTGACAGGGAAAAACTTTTAAGAGAATGTGAATTACTCCTTTCCTAAGCCCCAAACCCCTAAAGGGGCTTGCCAACACACAGATCAACTTATTCAACCAGTATTTCCTTCATCATTCGATTTCAATTCACCTTTTGCTGCTTTCCTGAATATAGAATCGAAGTCAATAAAAACTTCGAAGAAAATTTTTATTAGTGCGAATACGAGGATGAATATTTTGCCAGCACCGAATGAAAGAAACATGCTGCCAAGAATTACTGTTACCTGTTGAATAAAAATCCTTCCATAGGGTTGAAACATCAGGTATCCTATTGATGAAGTTTTATAGTCACCACTCAAAATAAAGTCTGTTGTAAGGCGAAAAGCATAGCTCACGATAAAAACTCCTAGCATTATATAGGCATCGTTGGTCAGCATTGAGGGCCATTTGGAAAAGAAGTTAAAAAAAGTTACTCCATATTGATCCCCGATGCCAGAAACTGCAAAGAAAATTCCCATTTGAACAGAAACAAATAACCCATAATGCACTAAAAAGAAAAGCATGAAGAACCAAAAAGGTTGCTTTGAAACAGAACCCTGGTTATGCCAATCATCTTTCTTTTTTACCAGCCCGGTGATCAACATCTTTAGTAATGTAAAGCAACCGATGATAATTGTTTCAAGACAGTAAACGAGAAAGACCTCTTTTGCATTCCAATTTAAAAACAAAACGCCGATCACCGGAATAAGGTTGGCAATGATCAACGACCAGTCGCCATGAGTAAGCTTTCTTTTAGTAATGTCTTTCCAGGTGGTGGCCATATCGAAAGGTAAAATAACTAATTTCGGCCCTATGTCAAAATTCACAATAGCAATTCATGGCGGGGCAGGAACTATCTCAAAAAAAAGCATGACCCCGGAAAAGGAAGCCGCTTACATCAAAGCATTGAATGAAGCTCTTGATGCTGGATACAGGATACTGGAAAAAAAAGGGAATGCGATGGATGCTGTTAAAGCTGCCGTGATAGAATTGGAGAATAATATTTTATTCAATGCCGGAAAGGGATCTGTATTTACAAATACAGAGACACATGAAATGGATGCTTCAATAATGTATGGAAAAGATCTGTCTGCAGGTGCCGTTGCTGCTGTAAAAAATATCCGTAACCCAATTGAGCTGGCTTATACAGTAATGAAAAAAAGCGAGCATGTTTTTTTAATTGGAAGCGGTGCAGAAGAATTTGCAAAACAAAATGGAATTGCATTTGAACAGGAGGAGTATTTCTATTCTGAATTCCGACATAGGCAATTACTTAAAACAAAAAAGAGTAACGAGACGGCTTTGGATCATAGTGTTGACCTGGACGATAAAAAATTTGGAACGGTTGGAGCCGTTGCTTGTGATGAAAATGGAAATTTGGCTGCTGCAACAAGTACCGGTGGTATGACGAATAAGCAATTTGGACGAGTTGGTGACAGCCCGATCATTGGTATTGGTACGTATGCAAATAATAAAACATGTGCCATCAGTTGCACCGGCCATGGCGAGCCATTTATAAAAGCGGTGGCTGCTTATGATGTAAGTTGTTTAATGGAATATAAAGGATTTTCATTGGAGAAAGCAATGAATAAAGTAGTAATGAAAAAATTAGCAAAGATCGATGGGGAGGGAGGAATGATCGGCGTGGATGCAAAAGGAAATGTTTCTCTTATTTTTAATTCTAAAGGAATGTATCGGGGAGTGAGGAGCAGCGATGGCAAAACTGCAATGGAAATCTATAGATAATTCTTTGTTCCAACGTCCACGGCTTGCTGTAGGGCTGATATTCCGCTGTTAAAATATAACTAAAGGCCAATAGTCCTTTTCAATATGCAATGCAAAACCAACATAAAGATTGTAAAAGGAAAGCAGAACTATGGTAACAATCCTATACATTTCATTTTTTGTAATCCAAGTCACGATTAAGAATAGAATGGTCGTCATCAATCCAACAGAAGGTGGCCAAATATAATTAACTAAAGCGCCAAGTTCATAATTGCTCATATCGACCGTAGTAGCTAAAACGAAAGAAATAAATGCCGAAATTAGTATCGTCATTATACCAAGTGACCGCAAGTTTTTAATGGATTTTGTTTCTTGTGTAGCCATAATAAATATGTTCTTCAAAATTCGTTCAAAATAGTTCCGGCTGATTTAGTTGTCCAACTCAAAAATAGGCGAAAATTTTGCACTTAAACTCTTCATTTCCAACAAAAAAATCTCTGCTCAATACTTTTTCATAATAAAATTTCATTGTATTGATACGACCATTAGTATATGACGTACATGAAAGTTGAATAGAATTACTGAACGCACAAGTGTGCGACGCAACAGAAGAGTAATAGTAGTAATTAAGCTGACTAATAAATCCGAAATCGTAAATCTGAAATCCGCAATCTCAATAATGCCACCTCACAAATGCTTCCATAGCCGCATAATGTGTAAGACCAAGATCGGCGTAGAGATTTGCAGTGGCTTCATTTCTTGCTTCAGCACGTTGCCAGAATTCTCTTGAGTCACTTCCCTGGAACGGCACCATGTCTTTTTGTGATTGATGTATAAAGATGCCAAAGCGTTTTTTCATAACCTGGTCGGGACTCATCGGGATGGCCATTTCAATTTCTTCAATGTTCCATTCCTGCCAGGCACCTTTGTATAACCAAAGCCAGCAATCATTGATCCATTTATCGCCGGCATCTTTTCCACGGGATCCTGCGGATATTCTTTTGAGTGCTTCCAATACTACATTGAAACAAACGATATGTGTACCATGCGGGTCAGCAAAATCACCGGCGCAATACACTTGCTGTGGTTTTAGCTCCCTCAACAATTCCATCGTGATCTTTACATCCTTTTCACTCATCGGTTTTTTCTCAATAGAACCGGTTTCGTAAAAAGGAAGATTTTGGAAATGTATGTTCTCGTCTTTGATGCCAACATAACGGCAAGTTGCTTTTGCTTCGCATCTTCTTATCAAACCTTTGATTGCACGAATGGCTGGTGTATCAGTCTGATTGGCTTTTTTACGTGCAATAAATCTTCTTGCATCTTCTAATATCTTTCCTGATTTCTTAGTATCAATGCCTGCGATCTCTTCAAAGCCAACAGCAAAATCCAAAAACCTGGTAACGAATTCATCGGTGACAGCAATATTGCCGGAGGTTTGGTAGGCTACATGCACATCATGGCCCTGGTCATGCAATCGCTGAAACGTACCACCCATGCTAATGATGTCGTCATCAGGATGAGGAGAGAAGATCATGACACTTTTTGGATAAGGCTCACTGCGTTCAGGGTGTGTTGGCAAATTCACACCTGGTTTGCCACCCGGCCAACCGGTGATCGAATCACGCAGCATATAATAAACCTTTAGATTTATTTCATATGCATCACCTTCTTCAACAATCAGATCACTCAATCCATATTCGTTGTAATCAGTATTGGTTAAACTTAAAACTGGTTTCTTCAATTTCAGGGCCATGTTCACCACTGCTTTCTTGATCATCTTTGGTGTCCAATCGCAATCGCCGGTAAGCCATGGTGATTTGAATCTTGTAAGTTCAGAGGCCGCCGCTTCATCAACAACAAAAGTCACATCATCATGATTTTGCAATAACGACGCAGGTACATGATCTGTATGATCTTCTTCCACTGCTTCTTTTATTACCGTAGCTTTTGAAGGTCCCCAGGCCATCAGGATGATCTTTTTTGCTTTCAGTATTTCGCCGATGCCCATAGTGATTGCGAGACGGGGCACTTCTGAAATATTGGCAAACTCATATGCATTTGCAATTCGTGTTGAATTATCAAGGCTGATCAGTCGTGTTTTAGAATGAATACTGGAACCCGGTTCATTAAAACCAATATGACCATTAATTCCAATGCCAAGAATTTGTAATTCTATACCGCCGGCATCTTCTATCATTTTTTCATATTGCCTGCAATGTTCTTTGATGTCTTCTTTTCTTATCTCACCATTGGGGATATGAGTGTTCTTTGGATCAATATCAATGTGATTGAAAAGGTTCACTTTCATAAAGCGTTGATAACTTTGCAGCGCATCATTACTGATAGGATAGTATTGGTCAAGATTAAAAGCGATGACATTTTTAAAGCTCAGCTTTTCTTCTTTATGCATTCTTACTAACTCAGCATATAAAGATTTGGGAGTAGATCCTGTTGAAAGACCCAGCACACATTTTTCTTTTTTCTTTTGTTTCTCACGAATGAAATCGGCTATTTGTTTTGCAACTGCTTTAGATCCGGCTTTAAGATCAGAATAAATTTTTACCGGGATCTTTTCAAATGAATCAACCATTGTCATATTGGAAAGGGGTTTAAGCGAAAATACCGAATTGCCCTGTTATGGTGAAAGATAATAGCTATTTGCGTTTGGGCAAACGGTTGATTTGGAATATAAACCACGGAGGCACTAAGGCACAAAGAAACACGGAGTGACTTTGTGAAACTCCGTGTCTCTGTGTCTCCGTGGTTAAAAAAAATCATGGTCTAATTAACTTCTATCTCATCAACAAACAACCAGGCTTTGTTACCAGCTCCGGCATTGCCGTCTGGAATTACGCCCCAATTCTTTACAACAACTTTTACGTACCGACTATTCTTTCCAGGCAATTCAACTTTCATAGTTCCTGTTTCAAGCCCCTTTGTTTTAATTATGAAATCATCAGTAAGTCCGACAGAAGTAAAATCAATTCCATTCGAAGAAGTAAAAACTTCTGCAGTTAATGGACGATGTATCCAGTTCCCGGGATTACTTAAGCAATGAACAATGACATTGGAGATCTTTTCTTCTTTGCCAAGATCAATAACTGCTTCGCAATCGCCGGAGAAACCTAGAAATTCTTTGCTCTTTGCAAACCCTTTTTCATTTTGTATACCATTTACCAATGTAAATGCACCATCGCCTTTATAAGTATTTGATGGCTGTGTCGTAAGAGTAATTTTTTTACCCGTTGCTTTATTAAATAAAATGTTTTGAGAGATCGGGTTGCTGATCGCCTTTCCATTCACCATTGAAATAGCCGCAACTAATTGTGTTTGTTTAACAGGGATCGGGGTTGTATAATTTACTCCTTCATTAAATTTTAATTCATAAGGTCTGCCTGCGAAATGTGTAACGGTTTTGATCTGTGCTGATGGATTTTTTGTTTCTAATTTCCATAATACACCATCAAAACTTTCAGTTGGAATTATTGTTGCTTTCAGATCATAATAAGCCCTGCTATAATTTGCTTTCCAAAGATCATAGCGTTTGAATTGCACCTGCAATCTTTTTTCAAAATCATTCCAATTCTTTTTTTCTTTTGGACTCCACAAAACTTCACTTAATGCAGATAATCTTGGAAAGATCATGTATTCAACTTTTTTTGGATTGTTCATGTACTCTGTCCATACATTGGCTTGAGCCCCCAACACATATTTACCCTGTTCTTCATTCAATTCCTTCGGTATTGGTTCGTAAGCATATACTTTTTCAATAGGATTGTAACCACCAATTGTAACGCTGTCTTCATTCTCAGCCTGGGTATGATCAAAATAAACAGGGTTACCCGGTGTCATAATGACCTGGTGATTTTGTTTAGCAGCTTCGATGCCGCCTTTTTCGCCACGCCAACTCATTACAACTGCATTTGGTGCAAGACCACCTTCAAGTATTTCATCCCAGCCTATCAATGTTTTTCCTTTGCTGTTCAGATATTTTTCCATACGCTGGATAAAATAACTCTGCAGTTCATGTTCATCTTTCAGGTTATTTGCTTTCATTCTTGCCTGGCAATTGGGACAACGTTTCCAGTTTTCTTTTGGACATTCATCTGCACCCACATGAATATATTTTGCGGGGAATAACTGAACCACTTCATCGATCACATCCTGTAAAAATTTAAATGTTTCTTCTCTGCCTGCACAAAAAACATCACTATAAACACCCCATGCCTGCTGCACTTGTTTACCTGTTGAATCGCCTGCCCATTTTCCATTTTTTGGAAAATAATTTTTTGTAGGCTCATCAGGAAAGCAACTTAAAGAAGGATAAGCTGCAATAGCAGCGCTGCCATGTCCTGGCATTTCTATTTCAGGAATAACGGTGATATAACGATCAGATGCATATTTTACTATCTCTTTTATCTGATCCTGTGTATAAAAGCCTCCGGCTTTTTTATTATCATTTCCCATACCGGGGTGACGGCCAATGATCGTCCCGTTTCTCCATGCACCAACTTCAGTAAGTCGCGGATATTTTTTTATTTCAATACGCCAGCCCTGGTCTTCGGTTAAATGCCAATGGAAATAATTCATTTTATGAAAAGCGAGATAGTCAATATATTTTTTTACAAAATCAAGAGGCATAAAGTGACGGCCAACGTCGAGATGCATGCCACGATAACCAAAACGTGGATGATCCTTGATCGTTACATAAGGAAGTTCGATCTTATTATTTGAAACATGCGGAGGCAACATTTGAATTAGGGTTTGCACTCCATAAAAAACACCTTCTTCATCTCCTGAGATAGATAAGTTTTTATCTATTTTAAGTTCATATTCGCCTTTTTTGCCAGTAACGCCAGTCATGAGCATGATATAATATGCGTCCCGACCTGGCCCCGAAGATGGAGTCAATTTGCTGGTTACTTTATAAAATCGTTTTAAATAGTCAGCTAAAAACTCTGCAGACTTTTTTCCAGGTTCATCATACACAATTTGTAAAGGAGTCTTAAAACTGTGAGTCCCTTTTCCCAAATTCATTTCAGCAGGCTGTGGGATAATATTTAACTGTGAATAAAGAGCTGAGCTAAATAGGACACAAAAGGTTAATGCAATCGTTCTCATCAATAATAATTTGTGCAAGACTACGAAAAAGCCCGTTTTTTCCGGGAAAACAGTAATGGATTATATAATGTTTATTTTGTTTTATTTTACTACAGGCAGCAGAATATTGCTGCTGTTGGCTGCATCGTGATGAATTCTAATCGTTGCTTTTTGAAAATCGGTGATATCAGCTTCATAAATGTTAACAAATTTTTGCGGATTACGATCTACTAACGGGAACCAACTGCTTTGTATCTGTATCATTAAGCGATGTCCTTTTTTAAATGTATGCGCCACATCAGGAAGATCGAATTTTACTTTTTCGATTTTATTGGGGGTAAATGGAGCCGGCGTTTCAAAACTATTTCTGAATTTTCCTCTCATTATCTCGCCACGCACCAGCATTTGATAACCACCCATTGGATAGCTCACTCCTGACCTCCCCGAAGGGGAGGAACTGGAAGACTCCGAATATCTGAAATCATCAGGAAACACATCAATGATCTTTACAACAAAATCTGCATCTGTTCCTGTTATACTAACTGCAAGATCTGCAATAACAGGCCCGGCAAGGGTTAGATCTTCACTTAAAACATCCGTTTGGAAAGTCAATACATCTGTTCTTCTTGTGGCAAAACGCTGGTCATCGTTCATATAAGCAGCAGTGCGATTGAAATGAACATCTTCAGTATATGGAACAGGATGTGCAGGATCGCTGATATATTCACTTGCACTTTTAGATACAGTTGGTTTATTCCAGGATAGACTTCCGTTCGATTGAAAATAGATCGGCTGGTTTGAGGTAGTTGACGGCGGCCATTGATCAAAACTTTTCCATTGATTTTCTCCTGTAATGAAAATAGTTGCTTCAGATAATTTGGGATCAGTACCCTTGCCTTTCAGGTAATAATTAAAGAAAGGAATTTCAATATTATTTTGATACCATAAAGAAGTTGCAGCACCAAAACGAATGTTCCCCAGGAAAGAGCCATCTCTTGATCCCCACTGACCATGGCTCCACGGACCCATGACGATCTTATTATTTATACCGGGATTTTGTTTTTCTATCGCTTTATATAAATTCCATGCACCATAACAATCTTCTGCGTCAAACAAACCGCCCACAGTCAGCATAGCAGGTTTAATATTGTACATCGCTCTTCTTGCATCTCTTGCCTTCCACCAGTCATCATAGTTAGGATGTTTGTACATCTCG
>DATDCP010000399.1:0-5883 GCA_036524255.1 Chitinophagaceae bacterium | reverse complement strand
TATGCTGATGCCATAACTTTTGGCGCAGAAAAGATCGAAAAGAAATTGCTGGATGAGTTCACCAAGGTTCGCGGTAAAAAAACATTACTGTATAATGCAGAGTCTGATTTAACAGACTATTTACAATTGTATAACGACCTTGCGGGCAAATAAAATCTGATATCAATACGCTGTTTATCCCAAAAAAAACTCTTGTGACAATTAGATCTGTTCGCTTTATACTGCTCTGCTTTTCATTACTTTTTATCGCCTCTTCCTGCAAAAAATTAAATGAAGCTTCGGAAATTGGCAGTGGAGTTATTCCCGGCGCAGACGGTGTAAATACATTTGATACTTCGCTTAGCCTGTTAACTTATAACCACATCTTCGAAGCAACTAAAGATTCGGTAAGGATCGGACTGGTTAATGACCAGATCCTTGGCAATATTTTTAATGATCCATTATTTGGTAAAACAAATGCCAAAATGTTCCTCCAGCTACAACCCCAGACTTATCCATGGAGTTTTTCTGGTATTTATAATAAAGACAGCTTATATATAGATTCTGTTGTGCTGGTACTTGGATGGAACGGCAGCTATGGCGATACAAATGCACCCGTAAAAGTAAACGTAAAAGAGATAGATCCATTTAGTGATTTCAGGGTAGATTCTTTTTATACGATACATGACCCCGGGCCTTCAACTACAAGCTTATTAGGCACAAAAAATTTTATTCCTTCCAGTTTAAAAGATACCGTAAAAGCATTCCAGGACACAACAACTGGTCAACTTCGGATACGACTCGATAATAGTTTTGGCAGAAGATTACTGGATTATGATAGCACCAATGCTTATAAATCAGACTCAGCATTTAATAGTTATTTCAAGGGTTTTGCAATAGAACCAGATCAATCATTTGGCAATGCTTTAATGGCGTTTGGTATTTATAATAATCCACATACGAGCCTTGCTATTTATTACCGATATACAAAGGGAGGACAGGATGACACTGCAGTTAATTATTTCCTATTTAAACCAGGATTCTCAGCAAATCATAATTATGTAAATCGATTTGATTTTGCCGGCACACCTTTATTGACAGCGTCGAATACGCCAGCAGAGGATGACCTGGTATATCTTATCAATACTCCCGGTAGCTATGCTACAGTAAAAATTCCGGCATTGCGGGATCTATACAATACAGTAATTCACCGGGCTGAACTTATTGTAGAGCAGGTGAATTCGCCTTCAGATATTACGTTTACACCTCCAGATGGTTTGATGCTTGATGCGTACGATTCCACCTTAAAAGATTATAAATTTATTCCCTACGATTTCAATCCCGATCAAAATGGGAATGTAAATCCGGGCTTTGGGTTATATGGAAGAAATACAGTTGATGGTGTTGGTAAGCCTATAAGGGTTTGGAAATTCGATATAACAAGGTATGTGCAAAATGTTTTAACTAAGCAGGAGCCGTTGCATGATTTCCGGTTATATGCAACCCAAACTGCATATGCCTGGTTAAAAAACGGGGTGTTATCTAATTCCGGTGGATATATTCCCACACCTGTCGGTGCAAATGTTAATTCAAGATTTGTTTTCGGAAGAGTTATGGTAGGCGGCGGCAATCATCCTACTCAAAAAATGCGGTTAAGAATTGTGCATACGAAAATTTAGTGGATAATATAAAGATATTGAATTTGTAAGGGTGTTATCTTTGCACCCGCTAAGCCCCATGCTGAAGAGGGGCTTTTGAATTTCCCAGAATGCGCCATAGCGAACCAGCAGCACAAGAGTGCGACGCAACGGATGCCTGATGGATAAACAAAAGCCGGGCTAATAAGAACATAATACTAAACTCATACTTTAAATTCTAAAATCAACATGCCTTACTTATTTACATCTGAAAGCGTATCCGAAGGACACCCGGATAAAGTGGCTGACCAGATCAGCGATGCATTAATTGATAATTTCCTTGCTTACGATCCGCAAAGCAAAGTGGCTTGCGAAACACTGGTTACAACTGGCCAGGTTGTACTGGCAGGCGAAGTAAAATCAACGAGCTATCTCGATGTGCAGGACATTGCCCGTGATGTGATCCGTGGCATTGGCTATACAAAATCAGAATACATGTTTGAAGCCAATAGCTGTGGAATTCTTTCTGCCATTCATGAACAAAGCGCCGATATTAATCGTGGTGTGGACAGAAAAGTTGGTAAGCTTTCATTTGATGCAAAAGCAAATGCACAAGGCGCCGGGGACCAGGGAATGATGTTTGGCTACGCCACCAAAGAAACTGATAACTATATGCCTTTGGCTTTGGATCTTGCACATAAAATTTTGCAGGAGCTTTCTAAAACCCGTCGTGCAGGAAAAGAATTGAAATACCTGCGACCTGATGCAAAAAGCCAGGTAACGATCGAGTATGATGATAATAATAATCCAATTCGTATAGATACAATTGTTGTTTCTACCCAGCATGATGATTTTGATAGTGATAAGAAGATGCTCGATAAGATCAGGGAAGATATAATCAATATCGTCATTACACGAGTTAAAAAACAATGCAAACCTTCAATTCAAAAACTTTTTAATGATAAGATCACTTATCACATCAATCCAACAGGAAAGTTTGTGATCGGCGGCCCGCATGGCGATACTGGTTTAACAGGTCGTAAGATCATTGTAGATACTTATGGTGGTAAAGGTGCACATGGTGGTGGAGCATTTAGTGGTAAAGATCCAAGTAAGGTTGACCGTAGCGCAGCGTATGCTACACGTCATATTGCAAAAAACCTGGTAGCTGCAGGTGTTTGTGATGAAGTGTTGGTGCAGGTTTCTTATGCTATTGGTGTTGCAAAACCTTGCGGATTATTTATCGATACATATGGCACATCAAAAGTTGATATGTCTGATGGCGAGATCGCAAGAAAAGTTGAAAAGATATTTGATATGCGTCCTTATGCTATCGAGCAACGTTTGAAATTGCGTAACCCAATTTATGCAGAAACTGCTGCTTATGGCCATATGGGTCGCGAACCAAAAGTGGTAACTAAAGTTTTCAATAAGGGTAAAGACAATGAGAAAAAAGTGGAAGTTGAATTATTTACCTGGGAAAAACTTGATATGGTAAATGAAGTGAAGAAAGCATTTGGAGTATAAACCTAAAAAACCAACTATAGAGTCCGGAAATTTTAATGATTTCCGGATTTTTTTTTGCCTGGCTTTTGATCATCTATTTAGCTTCCGTTGCGACGCTCCGTTCAAGGTTCTTTTCGTTATTGAACACTTGCGTCGCAGTTTACCAAGAGCACAAGTGAAAATAAGCGAAGCTTATTTGAAACTTGCGGACGCAGTCCTGAAGGGTCGCACTCTTGTACTTTTTGTAATTCTATTCAACAATTTATTAAGTAGCAAAACCCTATTTTTGAAAAGTGAAAAGTTTCAGAAATCAACAACGTCCCAAAAAGAGTTCATTGGTTATTGGAAGAAAAGCCGTGATAGATGCTTTACTAACCGGGATGCAACTCGACAAGATCTATCTTGATACAAAAGTAATCGGCGATCAAATATTACAAATAAAAAAACTTGCCACACTCAATGCGGTTCCGATCAGCTATGTTCCTGTTGCTAAACTGGATGGCTTTAACGTTAGCAATCATGAAGGCATTGTAGCACAGATCGCAAAAGTTCAATATCAAAATTTACAGGATACCATTTCTTTTATCACAGAAAGTGGTGAAGTTCCTTTGTTTTTAATTCTTGATGGCATCACTGACATCCGGAATATCGGCGGTATTGCAAGAACTGCATACTGCACAGGAGTACATGCGATAATAATTCCTGATAAAGGAGTAGGAGCCTTGAATGAGGATGCGATATTGACCTCAGCCGGCGCCCTGGAAAAAATTGCAATTTGTCGAGTAAATAGTTTGATGAAATCGGTTGATGAGCTTCACTTAAATGGCATTAAAGTATATGCTGCAGATATAAAAGCTGAAAAGAACTTTAGTGATATTGATTTTACCGAGCCTTGTGCTATCGTAATGGGGAGTGAAGAAAAAGGAATTTATCCGGCCTTACTAAAAATTTGCGATGAAAAAATTAAAATACCGATGGCAGGCGGGTTTGAATCATTCAATGTGTCCGTTGCCACCGGTATTATCCTGTATGAAACGACGCGTCAACGTGCATTAACCTAAATAATCAGCAAGGTTTACCTTTGTCTAAATGAATTCTCTTGTAAAACTTATCGAATGCCCCCGTGACGCTATGCAGGGTTGGAAAAATTTTATTCCAACAGAAAAAAAAATCGAATACATCAATTCTTTGCTGAAAGTGGGATTTGATACTATTGATTTTGGAAGCTTTGTTTCAGCAAAAGCGATTCCACAAATGGCGGATACTACGGAAGTAATCAGGAGTCTGGAGTCTGGAGTCGGAAAGACAAAATTATTAGCCATAGTAGCTAACCAACGGGGAGCTGAAGAAGCTTCGGTTTTTGATCAAATAACTTATCTCGGTTTTCCATTTTCAGTGTCTGAAACATTTCAACAACGAAATACCAACTCCTCGATTGAAGAATCATTGAAAAGGATAGAAGAGATACAGAATCTATGTATTAATAAAAACAAGAAACTTGTCATTTATATTTCAATGGCCTTTGGAAATCCTTATGGCGATATTTATGATGAGGACATTGTTTTTAATTGGGTTGAGAAGCTTGTGGAATTGGATATTGAAATAATCTCCTTAGCCGATACGGTTGGTGTTGCCAGCCGCGAACAAGTTTATGACATGACAAGCTATCTTGTTGAATCATTACCTTCTACAGAAATTGGTGTTCATCTTCATTCCACATTTGAAAACTGGCAGCCAAAGCTTGGTGCGGCGATAAAAGCAGGGGCTAAAAGGTTTGATGGAGCACTAAAAGGAATTGGAGGTTGCCCAATGGCAAATGATGAATTGGTTGGCAATATGAATACCGAATGGATGATCAGTTATTTTGAGAAGAATAATATAGCAACAGGTCTTAACAAAGAGGCTTTAGCAGAAAGCTTACGTTTAGCAGGAGAAATCTTTATTTAAAATCCGAATGCAGTTTCAATTACCAATACAAATAAAATTACCGGAAGCAAGAATTACTTATCGCGACAAAATTATGTTGATAGGTTCTTGCTTTACAGAACATATCGGGAATTCATTGAATGAATTAAAATTTTCAACTCTTCAAAACCCAAATGGTATTTTATTTGATCCGCGGAGTGTTTGCAATTCTTTAATATCATATATTGAAAACAAACAATACAAAAAAGAAGATCTGTTTTACTTAAATGAGATCTGGAATAGCTGGGAGCATCATTCCCGATTCTCAAACATAAATGCGGATGACGCATTGAAAACTATTAATGAGTCACAGCAACTGGCATATAATTTCCTAAACGATTCAGATTGGTTAATTATAACATTAGGATCATCATTTTCGTATCGTCTAACCTCGGGGTTTTCAAAAGTCTCCCCCTTTGGGGGTGATTTAGAGGGGGCTGGAGTTGCCAACTGCCACCGGGCTCCGTCACAATGGTTCAATAAACATCTGCTGACGATCGATGAAATGATTTCATTGCTCGATACAACTTATCATCGGTTGAAACAATTTAATGCAAAACTTAAATTAATTTTTACCATTAGCCCCGTACGACATATTCGTGATGGAGTGATTGAAAACAATAGGAGTAAGGCCAGGCTTATTGAAGCAGTTCATCATATGATAAATAAATTTCCGGGACTATATTATTTTCCAGCTTATGAATTGGTGATCGATGTATTAAGAGATTATCGTTTCTATGATATAGATATGGTTCATCCCAATTATCCGGCTACTGAATTTGTAATGGAGAAATTC
>DATDCP010000398.1:0-4497 GCA_036524255.1 Chitinophagaceae bacterium | reverse complement strand
CAGGATGACATTGAATTTATATTAAAGAACACTCCTAATCGTGAAAGCACATGGCTCTTCAGCGCTACCATGCCTCCGGAAATAAAAAGGGTGAGTAAGAAATATATGAAGACCCCGGTGGAGATCACGGTTGGTAAAATGAATACGGCAAGTAAAAATATTGATCACCAATTTTATGTTGCCTCGTCGCATCATCGTTATGAAGCATTGAAGCGTTTGATCGATTTTAATCCCGGCATTTATGGATTGATATTTACAAGAACAAAAGCCGATGCACAAAAGATCGCTGAAAAATTGACAAGAGAAGGTTATGATATTGATGCATTACACGGCGATCTGACACAGGGACAACGTGATAAAGTAATGGGTGAGTTTCGTGAAAAGACTTTACAATTATTAATAGCGACAGATGTGGCTGCCAGGGGAATTGATGTACAGGGCATCACCCATGTTATCAATTTTGAATTACCAGACGATATTGAAGTATACACACATCGTAGCGGAAGAACTGGTCGTGCAGGTAAGACAGGAGTTTGTATGAGCATTGTAAGCAGCCGCGAAGTGGGAAGAATAAGACAGATCGAAAAACTGACACAGGTTCCATTTCATAAGGTTGATATTCCATCTGGTAAAGATGTTTGCCGTAAACAATTTTCTTCCTGTATGGATAAGTTGATGCAGACGGATATAAGTCATGGTGATTATGAAACATATTTACCTGCATTACAGGAAAAATTTGCAGCGGTAACGAAGGAAGAAATTTTGAAAAGAGTGGCAGCAATGGAATTTGATCGCTTTCTTAAATACTATGAGAATGCTGAGGATCTGAATACGAGAGAAGGCGTCCGAGACAGGGTAAGAGAACCAAGAAGGGAAAATGGCACAAGAGAAAGAGAAGCACATCGTGATACAAGGGGAAGAAAATTCAGCGGCGGCAATGACTTCGCCAGGTTATTTGTAAATCTTGGAACAAAAGATGGTTTCTACAAAGCAAGTTTTTTACAATTCATTCTTGACATGAGTGAATTGCAAAAAGAAGTTCTAGGCAGAATTGATATGAAAGAAATGAATAGCTGGATCGAAATAGATAAAAAAGCTGCTAACCAAATGATACGCTCTATCGATGGTAAAAAATTTAAAGGAAGAAAGATCAGGATGAATGATGCCAATAGCAGGTGACGGTCTTACCTATAAACTTATATACCTTTTATACCAAGTATAAAGGGTATATAAAGTAAATATAGAAATCGAACTTACTTAGTTGTCCATTTCTCAACTTTATTTTTCACAATAATCAAAGCTTTTTAATTTTTAAACTAAGCGTGGCAAATCCCCCGATCTCAACATGCTCTACATTAAAATCATGTTTGCCATCTAATGCCAGTTTGATGGTCTTATGTGGCGATTCATCAAATTTATATAAAGATGGATTCCACTCATTAATTATTAATTTGCCGTCCACATAAACTCTTACTGCATCATCCCATGTAACTCCTAATTCGTAGTTGCCTTTTTCAAAAGTTGCTGAGCCACTGGCTGTGGTGACAAATTGAGGATGATCGCCTTTTTCTGTTTTTATTCCACCCCACCATGCATAATCAAGCTTAGTTGCTTTTTCCTCTTTTATAGGAGCCAATCTTGCAGTTGGAGAAAAGATCAGGCCTGTTTTAATTGGATCATGCATTTTAAAATCATAAGCATACCAGAGTACATCGAAAGCGATCGGCTGAAAAAACTTTTTAAATGAAAAAGTATAAGGTTTGCCTGCGGCAATATTTTCTCCCAAAGTTGTAGTAATTGCGGAGCCGATGTACTCCAGCTCGATCAAAATATCGGTTCGGGTACTGGTAGTTTTCACAGCTGTGATCGTTGCAGGAAATGTTCCATTCATTAAGGAGAGATCCTTTACGCCTTTGAACCTTTTGATCCTCCATTTTCCTTTTGGTCCTAACAGATCGAATTTCATTAAGCCGGTTGTATCTATTGGATTTACATTCCAAATAATCGGGCTTCGAAAATCATAAGGTCCCCACTCTGTTATCAAGATCTTGCTTCTTCCTGCCAGTGCTGAGTTTCCGGTAAATGCATTTTGTGGTGATGGAATGTCAGGAATAAATTCAGCGGTATCATCATTAAACTTCTGAGTTATTTCCTCATTAAATGTAGTATCGAATCCGGTAACAGTAGAATCAATTTTAAAAAGGGTTTCATACTCATCATAGATATTATCAAACACGTTTAGCTTTTCACTTCTGGCAATGTTCATTACAATCGGGTTACTGTTAAAATTGTTATTGACGATCGCATAGTCTCTGCTTCGTGTATCTCGGTTTTTTGCATAACCCCAGTCAGCAGGTTGCTCTTTTCTTGTCCAAAGCCTGATCGCTTCTTTATTCTCATGAAAAATATTATGATGGATCTCATTATCCTGCCCGTGTTCAATTGCAATTGCGATCCTGTTTTGTCGAAATTGATTTCCTGCAATTACAGTATTATAACTATAACCGCCCCAGATACCATGATCGCATTCAAATATCCTGTTACCTGAAATTATATTTCTGCTAAACGTCACTTCAATCCCATTAGTAGGTGCATAAGAAAAATCATTCCCCTGTACAACATTATCATTACAACCTCCTTTGCCACTATCCATAGTTGTTTGACCGGCCCAAAGAAAAAAGCCATCACCTCCATGTGTCACGGAATTCTTATAAAAAAGATTATTGTTGCTTTGTTCATATATCAAAATGCCTGCACTATCCTGCCCCCGGTTATAAACTCCATCACTATAACCCCGCACATTAAAATTTATTTTGTTATAAGCAATCGTATTAAAACTGCTGCGATACATCGCAATCCCTAATCCCGAATTAAATGAAAAATCATTGTTGTAAATTTTTCCTTTATTGCAATTTGTCATCATCAAAGCATTCTGTCCACCTGTAACTTTCGTGTTTTTAATTATAGTTGATTCGCAATCCCGCAAATACATAGCAGCGCCATAACGCAACCATTCATCTTTTTCGTTTTGATGATGGCTTAGCCAATCCGATATATCTTCCTTTTCCTGCGTACTGTTTAAATGCTGACGATAATTATAACTGAAGTCACAATTTTCAATTGTAAGATTTGAGACACCCCTAGCCATCAAAGCAACTTTATACCCTCTTGCTTTTAGGTTTTTGATCGTGATATTGTTTCCTGGTCTTATTAAAACAGCGACACCAAAAAAATCATCGGGGTTCTTTTTTAAATTACTTCCTTTCAAAACGGCGTTGTTAAAATCGACTGTTATGTTATTTCCTTCAATTACTATTAAAGCTCCATCCATAGATGCTGGCGCATCTAGTTTATAGGTTTGTTTTTTTATCTTAATTGACTTAGAAATTTTCAAGCCCTTCGTAAGAGGTTTTTCCTGGCTTAGACTATGAAAATGGGAAGCGATAACCAGTGATAAAAGGATAATTTTTTTTGTCATCATTTTGAATTTACTTGCACCCGGTTTGATAAGTTTTAACCCTAAAATTATCCAACCTTTTCTGAAACGGAAAAAGAAATGACAGAAGCGGTTATTAAGAAAGAATCTCAAACAATGAAGGTGCTGAAGTTGCTGCTGAAGATCGCAGTTACTATTCTTTGCTTCTGGTATATTTCCCGCAAAATTGATTTTACAAAAGCAAAAGATGCGATGTTGCAGGCCGACTGGTGGTGGTTATTCTTTTCAGTGGTTGCATTTGCTTTTTCAAAATTCCTCGCTTCTTTCCGACTAAACATCTATTTTAAAAATATCGGCATTAACCTTCCTCAAAAACAAAATCTGAAACTTTACTGGCTTGGCATGTTTTATAATTTGTTTTTGCCAGGTGCAATTAGTGGTGATGCTTATAAAGTTGTGTTGCTAACAAGAAAATATGATGTGGGTTATAAAAAGATCACCGCCGCTGTGTTACTTGATCGATTCAGCGGCTTGCTCGCATTGGGTTTGATACTTTCCATCTATGGAGTGATTGTTCTTGATAATAAGCTTTACGATGCTATTCTGATCAGCGGCTCAGTGCTGGCTGTTGTTGCTTTGTTTCTTGTCGTAAAATATTTGTTTAAAGATTTTTTACCCGGATTCTGGCCAACTTTTCTTTGGGGTATAGCAGTGCAGGTTTTCCAGGTGGTTTGTGTTTATTGCATTTTAATGGGGCTTCACTTACCACTTCATCAAAGTGAGTGGATCTTTATTTTTCTTGTTGCTGCAGTTATTACTGTTATTCCTATATCACTGGGTGGCGGACTTGGTACAAGAGAATTGGTATTTGTTGAAGGTGCCCGGTACTTTGGTTTAGATATGCATGTAGCACCCATCATTAGTATTCTGTTTTATCTTTCTAATGCGTTATCATCTGTTTGGGGTGTTTATTTTATTTATCATGATCCATTGAAAGACGAAAGCCCCACCTAAATCTTCCCCGAAAGGGAGGACTTCGAAGAACACTTAACTTTGATCGT
>DATDCP010000397.1:0-5024 GCA_036524255.1 Chitinophagaceae bacterium | reverse complement strand
CGCAGAACACAGCAAGAAACAACATTAAAAACTCCCAGAAATAATGTGTCCATTTTTTTCTTGCAGTATGTGAATGTGCATGAACTTCCATTTTACTTTATTAAAGGTGATATTGATTTTTCAGTAAGTCGATCAACTTTTCTGCTTTTTCTTTTAAAGCTTTTCCTCTTTGTGTGTTCCCCAAACTACTTAAGGATATATATTGTATCTGGAAGGCAACATTATTAATTGTTATGGGGTCCTGTGTTATTAGTTGCGGGTTAGTGGTAGGTCTTACATATTTAAAATTTGAGTCCATGGCTTTGTAAAGTTGGTCGGCGTTAAAAACAAGTCCACCTATTTCCCGAAAAGTAGTTTTTATTCTTGTATCAGATTCATCCCACTCCTTTAATTCTTTTACCGACGCATCATAGGCCAATATGTTGTTTATAATATTTTCATTCTTTATTAATCGAAGGTTACCGGCATTTTTTAATTGCTGCATTGTTCCATCCGTACTTACAAATGGGGGTCCGCTAAAAACCTGCCGGGCAAAAAAATATGTTTCATTACCGAATTGTTTATGCTTATCAGTGCTTAACAATAACACTAATGAATCCATCATAATTCTTTTCTCCTTCCTTAAATTAATATAGGTCTCAAGATGGGCGGTATCTGTTTTCAGATCCTGGATCAATGATTCAACATATTTCTGTTCCCGCTGATTTTCTATCACATGTTCTAATTGGTATTCAGCCAGAAAACCGCAGAACACTGCCAGGAATAACATTAAAAATTCCCAGAAATAATGTGTCCATTTTTTTCTTGCGGTATGTGTGTGTGCATGTACCTCCATAAAAAAAATTATTTTAAATGGTATTGTTTTGTAAGCTGGGCTATTATTTCGGTTGCCAATATCAATGCATTATTTGCGTTTAAAAGCTGTTGCCGAAGGTTTCTCGAACGACATAACTCAGCGTATTCATTAATGATCGTTTTATCAAAAGTTAATAATGGAGGATTTGTACTGATAAATGAATCAATGGCAGGTTGGCTAAACTTTTCATACACGGCTCTCCTTACTATAAGGTTGGCAGCATTATTATATTTGAAATCAAAAATTTTTCCCCGCAATTTGCGTACTTCTAGCTGTACCTGCTGATCTATCTCTGTTAGTACTTGTATGCTTCGCATCAACTGGTCATAATTACTGATATTTTGCTCTAATGTGCTGTTCGAAAAATAACGCAATGAGCCTGAACTTTTCATCTGCTGAAAAGTAGCATCGTTTGATTGAAAGCCTCTCAGGTAACCTCCAAATAAACCATACCAGTATAATTTACCAGTCGGAATTTTTGCAATATCATTAGCGGATAACAATAATAAAAAAGTATCCAAATAGTTAGAAGCATAAGTGCCACGATGAACAATTTGGATCAATTCTGCTGTATCAGCCTGCAGGTTTGCTTTCATTGATGCAGCATATATTTCTGCACGTTGATGCTCGATATAATGTTCCCGCTGATTCTCTACAAAAAAACCAAGGGTAACAGCCAGGAACAGCATTAAAAATTCCCAGAAATAATGCGTCCATTTTTTTCTTGCGGTATGTGAGTGTGCATGTACTTCCATAAAAATTTATTTCAGATCGTATTCCTTTTGAATAAGTGCCAATAGCTTTCCAGCCTCATCTCTTCTTCCTTTTAACTGATCAATATAATATAGATTGGTGGCTTTGACTGTTACATATAGATTGTATACCTCCTTGATCTGTGCTTTATCCGTTAGTATGAAAGTGAGACTATAATCATCTGAGTTATCTATTTTGCCGTGGTAACGGTCATTGAGGAAGCGATTGAAATTTGTATTGTCAAAATATTTTTCCCTTAACTGTAGCTGTCGCTTATAGAACTCGAGCACATAATTGGTTTGCCCAAGATAGTTGCCATTAATATGGCTCTCATAGATGAGGATACTGTCTAATACTTTTTTATTTGATAATAGCCTGAAATTGCCGGAATATTTTAATTGCTGAAGTGTTGGTTCAGCTGGTATATAGGTTGAGGAAGTTAATTCAACTTGCTTCCAATATTTGTAAGGCAGCTTATTATTGAATTGTTGGAGGTTATTGAAAAATATAAACAAGGAGTCAAAGAATGGAAATTTTTCTTCAAACTGCCGGACCCTTATATTGAATTGCGCTGTGTCATATTTCAAATCAGCGACCAAAGAAGAGAGGTATTGCTTCTCCTTCCTATGCTCTACCATATGCTCCCGCTGATTCTCTGCCAGGAAACCGCAGAACACAGCGAGAAACAGCATTAAAAATTCCCAGAAATAATGCGTCCATTTTTTTCTAGCAGTATGTGAATGTGCATGTACTTCCATATTTAGCTGGTGGTTTGTTTTTTATTATTCGATCTTTTTCAATTCTCCTTTCTGACCCATATTTAAAAACCAGACTTTGGTCACTTTACCGCTACTATCTATTTCAAACTCTATTTGCCTGTCGGTACCATCGCCATAGAAAAACTTTGTTGCGGATTCTGGTTTTAATTCAATATCTGATATGTTGTTACGATGCCTGTAAAGTTTTCCATCTTTCTTTATGAACTCCATGGTAACACCTCCAAAATATTTACCAGCATAATTAACAAGTATTGCGGTATCGATCTTCACTTCTTTGTGTTCATAAGGCATTACAATGTTTTCATCATCCAGGATGGATTCAACAGCTGCGCGAAAAAACGGAAGATTTGATTCGGCATTGGAAAGTATAATAACCGTTCTTTCGATCTCCGGCCATTGCACTATTAATGTACGATAACCCGGCCAGCTGCCAGTATGAGAAACTACCTTCCCTTTATCTGACTTTGGTTGCACGCCAACTCCAAAACCATAATAAGAAGTTGAATCAGTTGGGGAAGTTCGAACTAAAGGAGAAAGCATTTCATTAAGTGATACTTTGCTAACCAGCTTATTTGAATACAAAGCCCTGTCCCATTTAAACAGATCGCCAATCGTGGAATTCACGGTGCCATCTCCTACAATACCATCAAGATAATACACCATATTGTATGCTGGTAATTCATCTGGCAAGATGTATTTCTTTAAACTATCAGAGTACACGAACCCTAATGCATAATTATCGGGAAACTTGTTTGTAGTGCGGCGACTGTTATATATAAATGTATGGTTCATGCCTAAAGGCCGAAAAATATTTACCGCCATAAAATCATTATAACTCATGCCCGATACTTTTTCAATAATGGAAGCAAGCAACGCATAACCTGTATTACTATATCGCCATTTTGTTCCCGGTTTAAAAAATAAGGTATCATGCCGCTGAACCAGCATTTCAATGATATCCTTATTATATGCGATCTTTTTCCTGTCCCAGTTCTTTTCAAACTGGTCTTCATAAGATGGGATTCCCGAGGTATGTGTCAATAAATTTCTTATGGTAATATTATCATAAGGTAATTGCGGAAAGTATTTTTTGATATTATTCTCGTAGCTCAACAATTTCCGGTCTTTCAGGATCATAATTCCCATTGCCGTGAATTGCTTTGAAACGGAGGCCAGTTCAAATACAGAACTATCGTTCAGCATTAGCTTGCTATTGTAATCAGCGTATCCCAATGCCTGCTGGTAAATGAGCTTGCCTTTTTCAGCCACAAGAATAGTTCCATTGAATTGGAAATATTTGTTCTGACCAGTCATATACTGTTGCAGTAATTGTGTATGATCTTTTTGAGCAGTAACGACAAGTGGTGCAAATAATATAAAAAGAAATTTTCTCATGATCAGTTTTGTTTTATGTAGGGAGATACTGTAATTCCGGCTTGCTAACTTACGTATTATTCATGTCACCTGTTGATACCAATTATCAGCGCCAGCATACAAAGTATCGTAATAATTATCAGTAACGGAGTAATAAACTTAAACCATGTTTTCAAACTTATGTTTACCATTGCCAGGTTTGGTAATATAAGACCTGTTGGCGCTACAAATGACATAATGCACATTCCATACATATAAGAATTTACAATTTCCCTGCCCGGTATATTTATAATGATGGCCAATGCTCCAATGATCGGCATTGTTAATACTGCCATACCCGAAGTGGATTGTATAAAAAGAGAAAAAATAATATAGAAAAACAATAGTGCGAGGATAAAAATTACCGGCGACATCCCCTGCACAAGGTTAGCCGTAAAAAAAAGTATTGAGTCACTTATATGTCCTTCATTTAAAATAATAGTAACCCCTCTTGCAATGCCAATAATAAATGCAACAGAAAGTAAATTCTCTGCGCCTTTAATAAATTCCCGTATAAAAACTTTTTCGTTTATCCGCCCTATTACTGCAACAAGAATAGATGAGGCAAGGAACAATGCAGACATTTCGGTCATCCACCATTTTAAAAAAACAACACCGCCAATCATTCCGAGAAATGTTGCCAGGTAGATCAGCAATAGCAATTTTGTTTTCAGTTCCAGTCTTGGAACAACAGCTTCATTGCTTTGGGTTACTTCGTAAGGTGGTTTAACCGCTCCGTCTATTTTATAAACCAGTGAAGCAGCAGGATCTTTTTTTATTTTGGCTGCATACTTTAATATATACCATATCAATAGTGCGGTAAGGATGGCCCAAAGGATTAGCCGTTCGGTTAATCCATCCATCCAATTAATACCCGCCGCATTGGAGGCAATGATGGTAGAAAATGGATTTGAAAATGCAGAAATACCACCAAGTGATGTTCCTCCAAAAATAATTGCCAGCGGGACCAGCAGATCATAACCCGCCGCTAAAAAAAGCGGAACTAGTATGGGATAAAAGACCAACGCTTCTTCTGCCATTCCATAAGAACCGGCCAAAAAAGAAAATACAATTGTGAGAATAGCAATCAACAATGGTTCTTTGCCTTTCATGGTATAAGAAAGCCAGGCAATACCTTTTGTCATCGCCCCGGTTTCATTAAATACAAACATGAACCCGCCGATGATAAGCACAAAGAAAATAATATCGATACTATCATACAC
>DATDCP010000396.1:0-9010 GCA_036524255.1 Chitinophagaceae bacterium | reverse complement strand
TTGTTTTCCATCAGGACTCCATGCAGGTTGCGAAGCTCCTTCTTTGCTAAAAGTAAGTTGACGGGGAACACCTCCGGGTTCTGTAGAAACCATCCATAGCTGGCTCGTATATTTATATTCCCATTTGGCACTATCAGATTCTGGTTCTATAGAAGTAACAGCAAATGCTGCCGTGCTTCCATCTTCTGTAAGTGTCACACTGCTTATCGTTTTCATTTTAAGCATATCGGTAATTAATACTGGTTGCTTGGTTTGAGAATTTACATGAGTAGCAAGCAAAAACACAATTGCTGAAAACAGGTAACGCATAGTTGAAGTTTTGTATTGGTAATAATTCAATTTTGAATATACAGCTTTACTTGTAAATAGAAAGCGACAATATAACCTCATTGAATTCTGCAACTAAGGAACTAAAACCTTACTATCTTTAAAGTATCACTGCATTTCATTAATGTTTGTTTTTATGAAACAAAATATACATCGCCGCCGGTTTATACTCGATACCTCGGCAGCATTAGCACTGGCTGCATTTAATACAAGTAATCTTAATTTCTTTTCACAGGCAACACCAAGACGAGTAGCATTGATCGGTACGGGTTGGTATGGCAAAAGTGATCTGTTCCGGCTGATGCAAGTAGCGCCGGTAGATGTAGTAGCACTTTGTGATGTAGACAAACAGCAATTGAATAAAGCAGCTGATATGGTAGGTCTGCGTCAGAAAAATAATAAGAAACCGGCTTTATATGGAGATTACAGAAAATTATTGTCAGAACAAAAACCTGAGATCGTTTTGATCGGAACACCAGATCACTGGCATGCATTAACTGCAATTGATTCAATGAAGTCTGGTGCCCATGTGTATGTCCAAAAACCGATCAGCGTTGATGTAATGGAAGGAGAAGCAATGCTTGCAGCTGCAAGAAAATATAAACGTGTAGTACAGGTAGGAACACAGCGAAGAAGTACACCACATCTTTTGGATGCAAAGAAAAATATTATGGATGCAGGATTACTGGGTAAAGTATCACATGTGGAAATGTGTTGTTATTATCACATGCGTAACAATGGGAATCCTGCAGTACAAGCAGTCCCTGATTTTTTTGATTATGAAATGTGGACCGGCCCTGCACCTTTACGTCCTTATGATGGTTTACCACATATGCGTTGGTGGCGAACGTTTATGGAATATGGGAATGGCATTATGGGTGATATGTGTATTCATATGTTTGATACAGCTAGATGGATGTTAGATCTTGGCTGGCCAAAACGGATCAGTTCGACAGGAGGAATTTATGTTGATAAAACAGGCAAGAGTAATATCGCCGATACGCAAACGGCAATTTTTGAATATGAAGGATTGAATTGTGTTTGGCAACACAGAAGTTGGGGCACTCCTGCTGACCCGGAATATCCCTGGGCATTTAAAATTTATGGTGATAAGGGAACTTTATGTGGAAGCACGATGAAATATGATTTTATTCCTACTGATAGCAAAGCTCAAAAAATTCACGGCGATGTAGTATATGAAAAAGAAAAGTATCCGGAAGATATAAAGGAGCCGGGTATTGAACTAAATGCAGCTCCTGCTACAAGATTGCACATGCTCAATTTTCTTGAAGCAATTGATAAAGGCATTAAGCCAGTTGCAGATATTGAGGTGGGACATATTTCCACTGCAAGTTGTATTCTTGCGAATATCTCAATGCAGTTGAATGGAAGAGCATTGACCTATGATCCAATTAAAAAAATAGTTGTTGGCGATGCAGAAGCAACAGAACTTTTACAAAGAAAATATAGAGGACCGTGGATTCACCCATTGCCTGGAAATGTATGATCCACTATTTATTCTTTCAGACTTTTTAAATAAGCAATTGTTTGAGGGATCTGGATGATTATATTACTACTTTCGTCCTCGATAAAATAATGTTTGATCCCGATCTTTTTTGCTTCCCGCATAATTGCTGGCATATCCAATTCCCCGGTACCAACAGCAACATCGTTCTCAGGAGAAGTAAGACCAGTAAGATCCCTTTTTGTACCTTTCTTCATGTCTTTTACATGCATCAGTTTCCACCGGTCACCATATTTTTTAAGAAGTGCGGCTGGATCTCCTCCTCCAAAATAGATCCACATGATATCCATTTCAAATGAAACATATTCAGGATTTGTATTCTTAATGATATAATCAAGCAACGTTCCATCTTCATGTGGCCAGAATTCATACCCATGGGCATGATAACAAAACGTAAGGCCGTTCTCTTTTAGAATTTTTCCCGCTTTATTAAAATCTTCAACGGCCTTCTTCGCATTTTCAAAATTGAAGCTGCCTGTTGTATGTGGTATCCAGGCACACATCACATATTTTGCCCCTAATGTTTTTGCCTTGTACACTACAGAATCAGTTTTATTTACCAATTGATCATAACCGGTGCCAGTAGATGGAATACTGATCCCTCTATCATCACATAATTTTTTAAACTCCTGCAACGATAACCCACCTCCACCGCCACCTTCAATCTCGGTGATTCCCATTGATTTTATTGTATCCAATACTTTAGCCGGATCATTTCCGATACTCCTGCGAAAACTATAGGTCTGTACGCCAAAGGGAGCAGTGTATAATGGCTTTTGTGCAATGGCTGTATCTGTGAATAATGAACCAGCCAAGATCAATAGAAAGAAAGTTTTTTTCATTGCTTATTTTTTTGTGGGCTAAAGCCCATTTATACACCTTTCATTTGTCTTAAACTAAAAAATAAAAAGAACTATTGTACCTAAGTCACCCCTTTAGGGGGACAGGGGGTTAAATATTCCCTTTTTTCAACTCTTCTATTGCATAATTAGCCGCTCTTGCTGTAATCGCCATATACGTTAATGTCGGATTTTGCGAACCGGTCGATGTCATACAAGCTCCATCGGTAACAAAAACATTTTTGCAATGATGAAGCTGGTTCCATTTATTCAACAAAGAAGTTTTGGTGTCATGCCCCATGCGAATCCCACCCATCTCATGTATATCAGATCCCGGTGGCGATTGAGTATCTTCTGCTTTTATATTAATGAATCCCGCTTTTTCAAACATTAGCTTCACTTGTTCCATGTAATCAATCACCATCTTGTTATCATTTTCATCCCACTCACATGAGACGATCAATTGAGGAATACCGTATTTATCTTTCAGATCTTTCGATAACCGAACGTGATTTTTTTCCAACGGCACACATTCACCCATCATCCAGGTACTGATATACCAACCTCCCAACTCGGGTTTTAATAAATTTTCTCTTAGCTGGTCACCTATCATATCTGTATTTGAAAATGTTCCTCTTCCACCAGCAACCCCAACCGCATAGCCTCTTAAAAAATCCATTTCCTGTTTGAAAATATTTCTGAAACGTGGTAAATAACTATAGCTAGGACTGCGTCCATCGGTTTTCTTATCTTTAAATCCATCATAAGTTGCATTTGCTTTGCCCCGATAGTTATGCCATGAAACAAATTTTCCAAGTAAACCATTGTCATTGCCTAAACCATTGGGAAACCTGTTTGAAGTTGAATTCAATAAAATTGCGTTGCTGTTAAGAGCCGACGCATTTACAAAGATCACATTTGCATAAAATTCGATCATCTCTTTTGTAGTTCCATCGATGATCCTTACGCCGGTTGCTTTGCCTTTTTTATCATCATAGATTATTGAATGAACAATTGAATGTGGCCGGATGGTTAGATTGCCGGTTTTTAATGCCCACGGAATAGTTGATGCATTGCTGCTGAAATATGCGCCATAGATACAACCCCTGTTACACATTGTTTGGTTCTGGCATTTGCTTCTCCCCTGTTCTATATGTATTTGCTGCGGATCGGTGATGTGGGCACATCTTGCCGCTATAAGATGACGATCAGGAAAATTCTTCTGTAAACTTTCTTTAAAATAATTTTCAATGCAACTTGTTTCAAAAGCCGGCATCACTTCGCTATCGGGTAATTCAGGTAAGGCATCTCTATTACCGGAAATGCCTGCAAATTTTTCAACATAACTATACCATTCTTCCATGTCTTTATATCGAATGGGCCAATCAACTGCAAAACCATCTCTTACGGGTCCTTCAAAATCATAATCGCTCCAGCGCTGTGTTTGTCTTGCCCATAATAATGATTTGCCACCTACATGATAACCGCGAACCCAACGAAATGGTTTTTCCTGGATGAAAGGTTGTTCATCCTCTTTTAATGCCCAATGCAAAGTTTCTTCACGAAGATTTCTTGCACCTTGTAAATTTTTACGTTGTTCAATTGATGCTGTACCCCGATGATCAAACTCCCATGGGGCTTTGGATGCAGTGGGATAATCTTTTATATGTTCAACATTCCGCCCACGTTCAAGCACCAATGTTTTTAAACTTTTATCACAAAGCTCCTTTGCAGCCCAGCCACCACTAGCGCCGGAACCAATGACAATAGCATCATATGTCCTTTTTTTATCTTCAGGCATGATCAGCTGCTTTTACACCAACGCATCCATAATAATATCCGGGAGCTACTTTATAGCCAAGATATTCCTGCATTACTTTTTGTGAAGTATTGAAACCTCTTATCGTTTCTGATTTTATTAGATCGAAAAAGTCTTTTTCCTCTTTTTTTTCTGATGAGGAAAGTTTTTGTAACAATCCTCCCCTTTCTGCTTGAGTACAATCAGCAAATGACTTTTTATTTGTTGCGTTTGCCAATTCTTCCAAATATCTTAATTGTGTTTTTACATTGTCCTGCGCTTCCTTTTCATAACAATCATCGATCAGTTTTTGAAGGAATTTATCAACGCCGACTGATAATGCGCCAATGCTATTACCAGCCGGAATGATCGTATCAGTAATACTTGCAAGAATTTTTTGTTCGGCAACTGAAAAAGAAGATTGATGAATAGTTGTATCGCTTACACCACAACTCACCATCCACTGCGGAAGTGTGATCAATCCACCTGAAACAATGGCAAGATTTTTTATGGCTTTGCGGCGATCCATGGCATGCAACGAGGAATGAATTTAAATAAAATTCAGCTCTAAACAATTAATTAATACACCCCATTCATTCTACCAATAAGTGACGTGCCTGGAGGCCCGAAAAATATTCTTTTGCCACCATTTAATTTCGTCACCTCTGCTAAAAGTTCGCCACAAAAGATTTGAATTTGACTGTAAATGCCATAGACCACAAGCATGTGCTATCTCATGCGCCAGCGTCGAACCATTTTTTGATCCATCGGGGTCCATTGTTACATAATCAGTAAGAGGTCCAAGAGAGCAACCAGATGCATGATCAATATCCAGAACAACAAATGCTGTGACAGGATAAAATGATCCGGTAAGATTAGATGCAAAAAAACTCCCGGTAATGGTAAACTCTTCGCCTAATGCGCCAATGCTTCCTTTTGTATACAATACTTCATAGGGTACTTTTTTTTGTAACACTTCAACAAATTGTTCTCCGGATCTGGATGGTAGCACCCTGGTATTGAAGTTTTTTTTGAAAGATCTTTTTGCATACTCTATGGCAGTATCAAGATCAGCTGATGATACAATCGGATCAGTTTGCGGGTCTTGCAGAATAAAAACCTTGACACGTATATTTTTTTCCGGCCAATTTAAAAAGCCAAAAACCGTATCAAATATATTTATTACAAGTCGATGAACAGTTTCGGTTACGATCCTGATAATTATTCTTGTGCATCCTTTTATTCCATTCCAGATTTTTCCCATTAATTAAAGATAAAATAATGATGAGTTTTACTTACTTATTTTCTTCTTTCTTTGATAAGAATGGAGTAGCCGCTACCTTCGCGGCAAAATAAATACCATGAAGCGTTTTAAGATCTTATTCCTAACAATAACCTTCATTGCAGTTTCCATTTCATCTTTTGCATGGTGGGGACAGAATGGTCATCGTATAGTAGGCGAGATAGCCGATAGCTATCTCAGCAGCAAAGCAAGGAAAGCTATTCGTGAAATATTTGGCAACGAATCAATCGCGATAACAAGTAACTGGCCGGATTTTATTAAATCTGATTCTACATTTAATTATTTAAGTGCGTGGCACTATATAAATGTGAAACAAGGGTTGTCACAAAATGATTTCAATACTGCATTAGGAAACGATACGCTGACAAATGCCTATACCAAACTTAATTTCCTGATCGCTGAACTAAAAAACAAACAATTGCCTCTTGATAAAAAACAAATGTATCTGCGCTTGTTGATCCACATAACTGGCGATATACACCAGCCCCTGCATGTTGGACAGTTCGAAGACCTGGGTGGTAACCGAATTCGATTGCAATGGTTTGGTGACCCAACAAATTTGCACAGTTTGTGGGATGAAAAATTAATTGAATTCCAAAAACTCAGCTATACCGAATATGTTTTATGGATCAATCATACAACAAAAGCACAGCGCAAGCAATGGCAGGAACAATCTATGAATGAATGGTTTTTTGAATCATACCAACTCGCCGGAAAAATTTATAACAGTGTTAATCAACCTGAGCCAAAGCTTAGCTTTCGATATAATTTCGACCACGTTGAAATGCTGAACAGTCAATTATTAAAAGGTGGTGTTCGTCTTGCCGGTCTGCTAAATTCAATTTTTGGATAACTTCTATGGCCTTTTTGCGTTGAAACAATCAGTTTGCATTTAGGAAACTTTAACACGACTTACCACCAAAGTGGTATTGGGTGAACTTCTTTTTGAAAGTAAATTGCACTTGTAAACTTAATTCCTATGCGCAGAAGAAAGATGCCTCATTTCATAAGACTAACGAGGCTTGCATTGAAAAGTGTGTGGTATGCGTTAACAATACCGAATGATCCACTTCATGAAAAAGAAGTAAACTTTTGGAATATGCCGAAAAGGAAAAAAGTGAGTGAGAGACAATACAGGTAATGCACTATGTTGTCTTCTGTTTCAATTAAATGCTTTTCGAAACTTTAACGTCAATCTCATAAATCATTATTACAATGAAAAGGAAAAAACTGCCTTATAGTATTAGATTAATGCGGGTGTCATTAAAATGGACCTGGCATGCATTGGTGATGATCACCAAAGAAATAGCTTTCAGGGAAATTCCGAAGGGAAAAAGACAATACAGATAATTTTTTCTGCTGCTTATCAGTGTATTGACATACCTTTTTTATTACCTCCCTTTTCTTAAAATTCGTTTTCTATGCTGTGTTCCCCATACCTGTAATTCTTCAATTAATTTTTCCAGTGTTTCACCATAAGGTGTCATGGAATATTCTACCACTACAGGAACGGAATCATATACGGTTCGTTTCACAAGCTCGTTCATCTCCAGCTCTCTTAATTCTTTTGACAACATTTTATCAGTGATGCCATGCACTTGTTTAGCCAGCTCACTAAATCGCTTATTCCCAAATTGCAGTGCAAGAATAATAGGCAGTTTCCATTTACCGCTTAAAATATCCAATGCATCCCGCACCGGCATCAGCGCTTTTGTACAAGATTCATGTGTTCTTTCGTTTTCTTTAACTTTTGATGCCATGATTTTTTGTTTTTTAGGTCGCTTTCCAAAAGTATAGTGCTATACTCTGGTATAGTACTATAAAAAGTATAGTAAAGGTATGTAGCTTTGTGTCTGAAACAAAAAAAATAATCATGGCAAATCAAACATGGGCACTCGACCCAACACATTCAGAACTTCAATTTAAGATCAAGCACCTGATGATATCTACCGTAAGCGGGCAATTCAACCAGTTTAAAGCAACAGTTGAGACCGTTGAAAATGATTTCACAAAAGCAAAAGTGCATTTTGAAGCAACCGTGGATTCTATCTCCACCAACAACGAACAACGTGATGCACACCTGAAGAATGGAGATTTTTTTGATGTTGAAAAATACCCGGTAATAACTTTTGATAGTGAAAGAATGGAAAAAATTACCGAAGATGAATATAAACTTTATGGTACATTAACTATGCGGGGAGTAAGCAAGAAAGTTGTCCTTAATACAGAGTTTGGCGGAATAACAAAAGATCCATGGGGAAATACAAGAACAGGTTTTTCTGTAAGTGGCAAGATCAACAGGCAGGATTTCGGAATCAGCTTTGGTGCTGTTTCTGAAACAGGAGGTTTACTATTGGGTGATGAAGTAAAAATAAATGCCAACGTTCAATTTGTGAAAGAAGCAGTTGCATATGCAGCAGCTTAAATTATTCTATAGGTATGGGATAAAAAAGGAGGCTGCAAAATTGCAACCTCCTTTTTTAGTATAAATTAATGATCACTTAGTGATAATAATTTTTGCAGTTTGTATCTCGCTGCCATTTTGTATTTTAATATAATACATGCCGCTTGACAATGAACTCACATCTAACTTTCTAAAATTATCGCCTTCACTTACTGCCATTGATTTTCTTAAAACCACACTTCCTAATTGGTTAATAACTGTGACCAGGTAATTGCCCCTCACCTTTGACTTAAATGCAAGATTTGCTTCAAAACCAGCCGGGTTAGGGAAAACAAAAAGTTTGTTTTCTAATAGTTGCACCAATTCAGGATTCATCCTGGTACTGCCGGTTTGCACTTTTAATGTATAGCAGGAGTTTGCATTAAATGCCCCGTTGCTTTTTGGATAAACTCTTACATAATAGTCGCCTGATGCAACAGTAGCATTAATTGTTTCACTAGCAGTGCCGTTATTGATTGATGAAAACAATGTAGTACCGCCGCTGTTTAGTAACGCAAGTTGATAGTCTGCAGGTAATGTGGTTAATGATATTGTTATGTTACCACCATTTGTAATAGTGAATTTGTAATAATCATTATCACCCCTAACATTTATCAAACCATTTACATCAGTATTTAGTGGTATTGTAGCAGCTCCTCCTGGGGCTCCATTAGTACTTACATCATAAGTGCCAGGGCATGTTACCGGAACTGCAGCGGTTGTAAAGTTTGCCAGTACATAGTTGCCGGCTCCACCACTACAGTTTGCTCTTACT
>DATDCP010000395.1:0-2966 GCA_036524255.1 Chitinophagaceae bacterium | reverse complement strand
ACAATGGAATGACTATATATTTAATGAGGTAGTTCCATTCATTCGCACCAACTCCAGCCCGGATACAATGATCTATACTTGCGGTGCATCCTTCGGAGCATTGCACAGTATGAATTTGTTTTTGAAAAGGCCTGACATCATTAACGGAGTAATTGCAATGAGCGGTGTTTATGATCTTACTGAATACACAAAGGGACATTATGATGATGATGTTTATTTTAACAGCCCGATGCACTACATGCCTAATTTAAGTGATCATGATGTGCTGGAGAAAATAAGAAGCACTCATCACCTGCATATATTTAGCGGCAGTGGCGCTTATGAAGATCCAAACAGCAGCGGTCGTTTTGCAAGAATTCTTTATGATAAAGCGGTCAATTACGAACTGGATATTTGGGGACAGGAATGGCCGCATGACTGGAACACCTGGCGAACAGTTTTGCCACATTATTTGGAAAGCAGGTTTTAGCAATTAATCTTGTGGGATCAATTTTTTTAATCTTTGCAGAAATTCGGTTCTTGGGATCATTCTTGCACCGAGGCTTTCAAGATGTTCGGTATAGACCTGGCAGTCTATCAACTCAACTCCATCATTTTTTAGATGTTCAACAAATTTTATAAAAGCATATTTGCTTGCATTGCTTTGTTTGCTGAACATACTCTCACCAAAAAATATCTTTCCAATTCTTACACCGTATAATCCACCAACCAGCTCGCCATTTTTCCAGACCTCGGCGCTGTGAGCAAAACCAAGTTTATGCAAAACTGTGTAGGCTTTTTTTACTTCTGTAGTGATCCATGTTCCCGCCTGCCCTTTTCTCCTGATCGTTTTGCAGTTACCAATAACCTGGGCAAAAGCTTTATCAGTAGTAAAATTGAATGCATTTTGGTTCACCAATTTTTTCATGCTCTTGCTAACTTTTATTTCACCGGGAAATAAAACAAAACGCGGGTCAGGGCACCACCAAAGAATATGCTTGCCTTCATACCATGGGAAAATTCCTTTACTATAAGCGATCAATAAACGATCTACGGACAGGTCGCCCCCTACTGCTAATAACCCATCTGGTTCTGCAAGATGAACGGGAGGAAAGGCAAATTCTTTTTCTAGTACAAATAATGGCATGAGGAAAAATTAAGAGCAAATCCAATGCTGTCGGAAACAATTATCAAATAAATGCTATTTCTTGAAAATAAAAAATGGTAAAACTTCGATGTTGACTTTGAGAATTCACTTTTTTTAGGAGAAGGGGTTTTCGATTTAGGGTTTCTACGTAATAAAAATTATTCCACAACCATTTCGACGGTAGCACCAATACCTCTGTCAGTGATGGCATCACACTTTGGTTTCAATTCATCGTAACTTCCTTTCTTTACTGCATACTTTCCCTGGTAGTGTATGATGTAGGCACATTGTTCAGCTTGCTCACGACTATGGCCGCAGATATCCATCAAGGCGTCGATCACCCATTCAAATGTATTCACCTCGTCATTCCATACAATAAGATTGCAAGGTTCTTCCACACTGGTAAGAACATCGATTTCCTCCCATTGCTTAGTACTTGTATCATTCCGAATGGATGCCATACCGCAAAATTAAGAATAAAAATTTCTGGTTGCTAATAGATGAAATCCTTTTTTTAAATAATAACTATAATCAAGAAGGTACTTTTACTTCTTTCATAAATTCTCCAAGATTGTGAAGTGAATGGGTAAATTCTTTTTCAAGCTTCTTTTTCTCAAAAATGTTAAATAGCGCAAACATTATTGGATTTGTCTTCATATAAAGATCGATCGTGAGACCTGTTCTGGATTCAGTGATCTTTTTAAATGTGTAATATGCTGCGATCCTTTTTTTATCATCAGTTTCGCTATACTCGATCTTTTCAGGAGTAAAAGAATAAGAACTACTATACATGATTGATTGTCCTTTGTCCAAAATGCAACGATGACTGGTACCAAGGCGGGGAATTGTACTATGCGTAACATCAACTATATCCTTAATGCCTTCATGCCAGAGTTTCCGGGTATGAAAATCTACGACTCCATGAAGCAGTGAAATTATTTCGGCATCATACTCACGGTAAAAAGAAAGCACTTTCGTTTTCTTCTTTATTTCCAGGTCGAGTGGGGGAGTTGGTGGTATTTGATTTTTCAGGTGGCTTAGTTGTGTATACTGAAACGGAATTGTTCCTGTTTCGGTTTGTTTGCTACTCTTATTCCAATTTAATTTTGCCGGAAGATCGTCAGATATTTTATCACCGCCCAGCCCATCAGTTACTAGCCAGTATTCATGTTGGTCTATATCATTTTTTAAAAGCTGGTGTGCAACAATTATATCTTTCCCGATCAGCTTATTGAAATTTTTCACATTGTATCCCGTGAACTCACCATAATGGGTGATGACTTTCAATGTAAGATCAACTGCCCCGGTGCATGCCTTACATTGACAAAACTTTCGGTGATCATAAGTATGAAGTTGTTTGTGAAATTCACAGAACATTTTTTCGACCTGGTCATATACTACTTTCAGATCTGGGCTATCGCCGTATTTATAGAAAAGGATCGCATCACCTTCTATTTCGGAAACTTCAAGACCAATTTTATTTGAATTAATAATAACCTCCAATAATTCCTGGATGATATGCCTGCTATGATCTATTTCCACTTCATTCACAAAACGAGTGAAACCGCTGATATCTGGAATGAATATGAGGCCTTTATTGTTCATATTTGGATAAATAAAATTACCAAAAACTGAAAGTAACTAAACCAAAAAAATTTGGCAGAAAGGCCATCAACCTTATCTTTGCACTCCCTAAAAAGGGAGTTTAGCTCAGCTGGTTCAGAGCATCTGCCTTACAAGCAGAGGGTCGGCGGTTCGATCCCGTCAACTCCCACAAAAATCCCCGCTTTTGCGGGGTTTTTTAATTAATTCGGTGTTACTGCAGGCAACCTGTAGAGTT
>DATDCP010000394.1:0-3844 GCA_036524255.1 Chitinophagaceae bacterium | reverse complement strand
ACACGATGCTGATAGAAAAGATCTATAACATCAACTCTTAATCTTTTTAATGAAGCTTCACAAACTTGTTTTATATGTTCAGGACGACTATCTAAGTCACTCCATTTACCTTCTGCATTTGGTTTCCATCCAAACTTTGTCGCTATCGAAACTTGTCCTTTGAATGGTTCCAATGCTTCACCAACTAATTCTTCATTAGTAAATGGGCCATAAACTTCTGCTGTATCAAAAAAAGTAATTCCTTTTTCAACTGCTTTTCTTATAAGAGTGATCATTTCTTTTTTATCAGCAGCAGGGCCAAGACCAAAACTCATTCCCATACAACCGAGGCCGAGAGCCGAAACTTCAAGACCGCTATTTCCTAATTTTCTTTTTTGCATTTTACTTCGCATTGTTTTAAAATCATCAGGACTTCTCCTGTAAAACTACTTTAGTTATTAACTTGTTGCGCTGATTGACCAGTATAGCGATCTCCTACAATCTTTATTTTCGAAAGTGCCTCTGTAATTGTTTTCAATTCTTCAGAGGTAAATTCAAAATCCGCGGCCCAAAGATTTTCCTGCAAGTGTGCAAGTTTAGTAGTACCGGGTATAGGAACGATCCAGGGTTTTTGTGCAAGCAACCATGCAAGTGCAACTTGCGCCGCCGTCAATCCCCTATTATTTCCGAACTCCGTCAATACATCGATCATCACCCAATTTGCTTTTATGGCATCAGGGTGATAACGTGGCAAGGTCGGCCTGTTGTCATTAGCCGGATTATATTTTGTTCGTTCATTGATAAAACCGGAAAGAAAACCCCTGCTCAGAGGACTGTACGGAACAAAACCAATCCCTAATTCTTCGCACACTTTTATTACATCAGTCTCGGGCTTTCTAGTCATTAATGAATATTCACTTTGTAATGCAGTGACGGGTTGCACTGCATGTGCTTTACGTATGCTTTCACTGTTCGCTTCGCTCAGCCCAAAATGTTTTACTTTACCTTCCTTAATAAGATCTTTCACGGTACCTGCCACTTCTTCCATTGGTACCTTTGGATCGACCCTGTGTTGATACAATAAATCAATATAATCGGTTCGCAGGCTTTTCAGTGAATGCTCCACCACTTTTCTTATGGTTTGCGGCCGGCTGTCTAAGCCCATCGCAGGTTTGCCCTCCACAAATCCGAATTTGGTGGCAAGAATTATTTTTTTTCTGAATGGTTGGATCGCTTCACCTACAAGTTCTTCATTTACTAAAGGACCATAAGCTTCTGCTGTATCAAAGAAAGTAATGCCCAACTCAGGTGCTTTTCGTATCGAGCCAATCATCACTTTTTTATCTGGCACAAAACTTCTATGATAACTCATTCCCATACAACCCAGGCCAATTGCAGATACATTGATACTGTGTTTTCCGGATCCTAAAGTCCGGTGTTCGATTTTTGCAGAGTGTTTTTTAGCTATACCTGTTATTACTCTTTCATCAGAAAGAGGAGTACCAAGAGCAGATGTCGCCAAAATGGATGCACCGAATGTTGTACCCATTTTTAAAAAGTTTCTGCGGTCATGATGTTTCATATACTTTGAATTTATAGAACAAAGCTAAACAGTTGCCACATCAGCAAATAACAAAAAAGTAATAAGTAGTTACGAAATTCAAGTATTACAGTAACAAAAGAGCGTTAATGAAGATATTTCATCATCACTTAGGAGCATAAGCTCCGCTCTTGATCCAGGTGATCCATGCTTTTTTAAACTCTTCATGACTCAACGGTGGAACTGTTCGTCCTTCACCCGGATTCCATCCAGCTTTCACCAAACCATCGTCAGCATGCTCAATTAATTTTTGTAAAGTCTTATTGCCGTTTTTTTTTGGATTGATCAATTGTTTAGCTAATTGACGAGGTGTTCTTCCTTCGAAAACCATTTTCATATTGGCTGGAGGTAAATGCCAGTTGGGATCTCCGGGAGGTGTATTTAAACCTTCAATATTCGTTGGCTGATGGCAGTTAGAACATTTCATTGCATAAATGCCCTTACCGTCTTTACCTCTTTGTGGATACATATTATGCAAATGATTATCGTCACCCTGCAATGGAACATCACCAGCGGGATGACAATTCATACAACGGGGACTCATCAAAACTTTATATACATCCATAAATGCTTTTACAGATTCAACACTGTCCTTATTGATGATCTCATTCTTTGCATTGGTGATCGTAAGATCATTCTTAAATCCAAAGCTCATGAATGCAATCACTGAAAAAATTATAGCTAAGACTATAACGGCTTTTAAAGGAAAGAAATAAGTCTTTTTAATTTTCATAATGGATAAATTTTACTGATCTCAAATTATGTGTTGTTCATTCTATCCTCCTTTACGCTGAATCTCTGCCGCTAACTGAATGGCTTTACGGATTCTTAGATACGTCCCACAACGGCAAATATTCCCTGCCATTGCATTATCAATATCCTTCTCAGTTGGATTTTTATTTTCCCTGATAAGAACTGCCGCAGACATGATCTGGCCACCCTGACAGTATCCACACTGCGGAACATCTAATTCGATCCACGCTTTTTGTAAAGGATGTTCCCCCTTTTCGGACAGGCCTTCTATCGTTACAACTTTTTTCCCTGCCAAACTGCTCACTCTCGTAACACATGAACGAGCGGCTTGTCCGTTGACGTGCACTGTACAGGCTCCGCATTGGGCAATGCCACAACCGTATTTCGTTCCTGCAAGACCAAGTGTATCTCTAAGCACCCATAACAAAGGCGTTTCGGGATCTACATCTACATTGTAATTTTTATTATTAACATTTAATGTGATCATAGTTAAAATATAAATGATGAAGAATATTTTTTAAGCTCTGCTGGTTTTGTTCAATTGTAAAATATAAGGCTGTTCATAAAATCGGTTGCCGGTGTTTTTATACAATGCATTTGCCACTGCCCCAAATACCGGCGGAAAAGGTGGCTCACCCAACCCGGTTGGATCAAGATCATTATGCACAAAATGAACGTCGATCTTTTTTGGCGCTTCGTGAAATCTTATCATTCTGTATCGATGAAAGTTATTTTGTTCTGCAACACCGTCTTTATGAGTTAATCCTCCGTAAAAAGCATTTCCAATTCCATCAACAACAGCACCCTGGATCATATTAATTGCCGCATCAGGATTTATTACAATGCCACAATCAATCGCACTGGTAACCCGTTCAACATAAGGTTGCCCGTCTCTCATTATCATATCAACCACATGGGCTGCATAAGAATTGTGACAGAAATAAGCAGCAACTCCACGACTGTATTTTTTATTTTCCGGATTATTCCATCCTGATTTTTCTTTGATCAATTTCAATACTCCTGCATACCGGTCAGCATTATAGTCATTGTTTTTACCAACAGGATTTTCTTTAGCTCTTTTCAAAAGTTCCAACCTGAGATCTATTGGATCCTTACCCATTGCTTCTGCTACTTCATCTAAGAAGGATTGCTCTGCAGCCGCATTGAAGTTTGATCGCGGAGCCCTGAATGCACCGATCGTAATATTGGATGGTATCTGCCAAGCTTCAGCAAGATAGTTATCAACTGCACCGGCGGGAAACCTGTTTGCATGAATTGCATGTTCAGGAATGCCACCACCTTTTACATGAAATGCGATCAAATTTTTATTTGCATCTAATGCAGCCCGGTAAGTGGCTGTGTACATTGGACGATAGATACCATAGGTCATATCATCTTCACGGGAGTATATAAGTTTTACAGGAGCTTTCACCTTTTTAGAAATAAGCGCTGCTTCATAGAGATAATGTCCATACGCCCTGCGACCAAAGCCGCCACCCATTCGGGTCATCT
>DATDCP010000393.1:0-2289 GCA_036524255.1 Chitinophagaceae bacterium | reverse complement strand
CTTAATACTGTAGGAGGAAGTTGCCAATGATCGCCTGCCAACACGATCTTTTCAGCTTTGGGGAATATGCACCATGCTAATGGTTCAATACATTGACCTGCTTCATCCAAAACGAGTGAATGAAAATGAAGATGATCAATTCCTGCATCGTAAAGTCCTATTGGTGTTCCTGCGATCACATCCGCTTCTTCAAATAATTTTTCTTCATTGTAAGCCTGTAGCTTCTTTATCTCAAGTCGTATACTCTTTACTTCTTTGAACAAGAGCTGACGCTGCTCTCTTTCGGCTTTACCAAAACTGCGCTTGTATTTCAGCGCCATCTTTCGAAACTCTTCGGCCCTTTGTTTTAATTGTTTGATTTCCTTTTGTTGTTTACTGTTAGCTAACCTTCCTTCGGGTGTATGAGTGTAGATCGTTTCATTTGCTTTGCTTGCATTACCGACTCTTAATAATTTCACGTCTTGCTGAAGTAAACCTTTTGCTATATTATCTACCGCTGTATTACTCGGCGCTGATACCAATACCTTTTCACCGTTATAGATCAATTGTATAATAGCTTCGATCAACGTGGTCGTTTTTCCTGTCCCTGGTGGGCCATGAACAATAGTGATTTGTTCGTTTTGTGTAATAGCAGTAACAGCTTGCTGCTGGCTCTCATTAAGCTTACTATTGCGAAAGCTGAGTGTAGTACTTTTTAAGGGAGGATTAATAGAAGTTTTTATTGCATCATCATGTAGCTGTTCAAATAATTTGAATATAGGTCTATTGTTTTCTAATTCATTCAACACTTTTTTCATGATGCTGGTAGTACGTGTATCAGGAGCCAGTTTAATACCCACTCCATCATCTTCTACCCAATCCGGAAAGTCGGGAGCAAATAAACGGAACTCACCATTCTTACCATCCAAACTAATTAAAACACCTTTCACAGGCTCTTCATCTGCAATAAAACATTCAATGGCAGCGCCATCTTTAAACATATTCGCTTCAGGCGGGAAGTTCAGCTTAAAACTTATTTCAGGATAATCGGCATAACCAAAATTTTTCCGGGTAACGATGATCGGATGCAACGCCAGTCCTTCCGCCTTTAATGATCTTAATGTATGCTGCTGATCAAGACTAAATCGCTGTACTTGTTCTTTTTCCTCAAGCCCGATGCATTGTAATAATGTTTGAATATGCGGATGCATTCGGTGAAAATAAGATGGAAGGAAAGAATAAAAAAATAACGGGAGATAATTCCTGATCTCTTTCAGGGCGTGATCATTAAAAATTAATTTTAATTGTTTCAAATGTTTAGGAACTTTAGATTGCCAATAACTATTATTCAAAAAGTAAAATCAATTTTATGATCATTGTTCATGATATTTTTATTTGTAAGCCCGGTAATGCATCGAAGGTTGCTAAAATGTTCAAGGAAGCCATGAAAGGAAGTGAAGAATTGGTTCACGTCATGACTGATATGACAGGCCAATATAACAGGGTGATAATGGTAAGCAAATTTGAAAACCTTACTGCGTATGAACAAAGTTGGGAGAAGTTTAAAGAGAACACAGAGGAAATGAAGAGAATGAATGAGATCATGAAAGGATACCAGGATATGTATCTTACGGGCTCACGGGAAATATACCAGGTTTGGTAATTGGAAAGAATGTTAACTATGGATAAATGAAGACCAAATCCTTATCATTCAAAATTTCTCCTTCTATCGGTACTGTATCGGCTGAATGTTATGTTCCGCAGAAAAGCAAATGCATCATTACACTTGCTCATGGCGCTGGTGCAGGCATGCATCATTCTTTCATGGTCACATTGTCTCAATCACTTTCTGAAGCAGGCATTGCTACATTGCGGTTTAATTTTCCATTTACTGAAAATAAAAAAGGGAGACCAGATACTCCTGCTGTTGCTCATCAAACAATCGAATCAGCAATTTTAAAAACACAAAAATTATTTCCAAAGCTTCCGCTTTTTGTTGCAGGAAAATCTTTTGGGGGACGAATGACTTCACAATGTCTTGCAGCGCATCCTAATGACCAGATAAAGGGAATTATTTTTTACGGCTTTCCCTTACATGCACCGGGCAAACCTTCGATTGACAGGGCAGAACACTTAAAAGATGTAAGATCACCGATGTTGTTTTTACAAGGATCAAGAGATGAGTTTGCCACATGGAAATTGATAGAAAAGGTAACCTCATCACTTCCACTTGCTGAGCTGAAAAAAATAGAAGGAGCCAATCATGGTTTTAAAGCTGGCAAGCAGGATATCATAAAACTACTTTCAACT
>DATDCP010000392.1:0-13628 GCA_036524255.1 Chitinophagaceae bacterium | reverse complement strand
ATTTCTCATTTGCAACTGGGCCGCTGTGCCCAGTTTTTCTTCTGTATGAAAACCACCCACACAATGAAATACTTTTTTGTGTTTATTCTTTTTTAAATAGCTATAAATGCTATAGCCCATTCCTGCATCCCAAAGACTTTGACTATAATAAATATTTTGACTTGAACTACCAGGACTCCCTTTCATTATATCCATAAATTTTTCACGATATCGACCGCTTAATGTATCATAAGGTAATGGCGGTAAATATTTCTTTGCATCTTTTGATAAGCTATCCAGTGATCTCATGCCACGACGGGTAACAAGGCTTACATAACGTCTCGGCGGATTTGCGGCAATGACAGGGATTTTATTTTGTTTAGCATATTCTATCATTGGCCGGTAATCTTTGTAATTATTCCATAATCGTATATCTCTTGAAAATCGGGCTTCATCAATAGTCCCTCTCAGGTATTCATTTAATACAAGCTGTCCATCAGTCTCAAACATTTCCATGCTTAAAACAACTTTATCTGCATATTGTGAATGTAGTGCTCTGAAAATTTTATTTTCCAAATAATGACCGGCACTATCATTATGTTCTTCTCCAAAAAATAAAACATCTGCGCCAGCCATGTCTGTCACGATTTTGTCAATTGTTATGATTTGTTTTGAGCGGGTATCATAAATTTTATAATGAACACTTATACTGTCCTGAGCATACCCTGGAAAAAAAAGAATTGAAAGCAGAAATGAAGAAATCAATTTCATATAAACGGTTGTTTGCGTGAAAGTAAAATTTGTTTTCCACTTTGCGTAAACCGAATTTCTTTTTCCGTAAGTAGTCATGGTTCCGATAACAGACTTTTGCCCAAAAAAATAAATCATGATCCGACAGTTCTTAATTCTTTGCCTTGGAACTCCTTCAGTACAGATCTGTTCAAGATAAGTTTTTAACATGCCAAAACGTTCAACAGATAAAAGTAAGTGGCAAAGGGTAAGAAAATTTTTTAATGACATTCACCTTTGGCTGGGACTAACCAGCGGATTAATTGTAGTTGCAGTTTGCTTCAGCGGTACCGTTTATGTATTTAATACAGAATTGACAGAATGGGCTGCGCCACATCTTTACAAGGTCAAACCTGTTGCAGGAAGTGAACGAATACCTGCTGATTCACTTATTACAAAAATTGAAATATCAACCGGAGGATCAATCACCAGTATTGCCATACCTGCTGATCCAAAGCGAACATATCAATTCAGTGTAAAAAAAGAAGGTGATAGTTTGAATCGTGGTGGTACAACTTATTTTGTAGATCCATATTCAGGAGAAATAACCGGAACGTCCAAAGAAAAGAATGGAACGAAAGAATTTATGGGTACGATGTTTAGTCTGCATCGGTGGCTTTTATTAGATAGAGTTAAAAAACCAATCATTAAAGGAGTAACGAATAGAGAACTGGGGAGCATAATTACCGGTACAGCGACTATTATTTTTACGTTGGGATGCTTTACAGGACTTATCATCTGGTTTCCAAAAAAAATCAGAAACTGGAAACAGGGATTGAAATTAAAATGGAATGCTGGTTGGAAAAGAATAAATCATGACCTGCACAACTCACTTGCATTATACGCTTTGATATTTTTATTGCTGATGGGATTAACGGGTCCCCAATGGTCATTTGAATGGTATAGGAATGGTTTGCAGAAAACATTGGGAACTTATAAGCCCAAAGACGCACCCAAAGAAAAAACGCCAAAATCAAAATTCCCAGAAGATAAGGCTGCTCTCAGCAGTTTGTCGGTTGCTGATTATATGAGAGAAGCGGATAAGCAATTAGCTTATAATGGAAATTATAACATCACATTGCCTGCAGATTCAATTGCTGTTGCAATGATCACTAAAACCAAAACGGGTTTCTTTGCTCCTGCTGCGGGTGATAGAATGTCAATTGATCAATATAACGGCAAAGTATTAAAACTTGACATTTTTAAAAACAAACCATTCAACGAAAGAGTAGCAGGCTCTATAAAAGCTATTCATGTTGGTAATGTTTATGGAACTTTTACCAAGTGGCTTTATTTTCTTGCTTGTTTAATTGCAACAAGTTTGCCAATAACCGGGACGATGATATGGCTGAACAAAATGAAAAAGAAAAGCAAGAACAAGAAAATAGAAAGGAAAGAAATATTAAGCGAAGTACAATTAGCCTAAATAACTTCAAGTGAAAAGCAAAAATGATAGTATGATGAAATTGTATTATCGTCTTTTTCTAAAATGAATTCCGCTTGGAATATATTTCATTACTCATGACTTTGCTCAACTCATTTCATGATTCATCAACAGAACGTCGTCATTTATTTGTAAAAGAAATTTTCATCATTGTTTCATGACATTCTTGTGATAAAAATATTTTTTTGGCGAAGAATCTTTGCGGCGAAATAAAACTTTATGAAAAAAATTTATACTCTTTCTTTTGCGATAGCTCTTACGATGATCGCTTCAGCACAGGAAGACACCACTAAGGCAAAAGAACTTTCTGAAGTAGTTGTTACAGGTCAATACAAACCACAGTCAGCAAAAGCTTCGGTTTACCAGGTTCGTTCAATTTCAAAAGAAAGAATACAAAAACAGGGAGCAACCAAGCTGCAGGATGTTTTAAGCAATGAGTTGAATATTCGTTTTAATCAAGATGTAGCTACAGGCGGATCATCTATTACAATGCTTGGATTAAAAGGTCAGAATGTAAAGATCCTTGTTGATGGAATGCCAATGACAGGACGCCAGGGTACTTCGAACGAGATCGACATTAATCAAATTGATATTAATTCTATAGAAAGGATCGAGATAGTTGAAGGCCCGATGTCAGTTGTTTATGGTGCTGATGCATTGGCAGGTGTTATTAATATCATTACTAAAAAAGCATCTGCGGCTAAACTTTTGGTTTCTGCAAAGTTGCATGAAGAATCGATCGGAGGCGAATATGGAATTGAGCAGGGGATCCATAACCAATACGCTGCACTTACCTGGAGACATAAGAATTGGGAAATAGGCGGAGCATTTGGTCACAACTATTTTGGTGGTTGGAAAGACACTGCAACCGGGAGAGAATTGGTTTGGCACAAGAAGGACCAGTTGCTGGCAAATGGTTTTATCGCTTATCACAGAAGTAAATTCAATATTCGATATCGCATTGATGGCTTAGATGAAATAATTACAAACCCTGGAAATTATCAAACATTCCCTGACCAGGTTTCTGGTGAAAATCTTGCTTATGACCAGGAGTATCTTACCAATAGAGTGATGCACCAGTTGCAATCATCTTATTTTGTAAATAGTGATCTGAATTTTCAATTACAATCTTCCTATACCGATTATAGTCGCCAGGTTTTTTCCACTACAGTAAGTGAACAAACAGGTAAAGTAAGTCTGGACATGGGTGCAGGTAAACAATCTGTAGTTGACTTTAAGGGATTTACGTTTAGAACGCTGGCCAATTATAAATTGTCACCAACATTTTCATTCCAACCGGGGGTTGATATAAACTTAGAAAGTGGCGAAGGAGAAAGACTAAAATCAGGTAACAATATGGTTAATGACTATGCTTTCTTTGCTACTTGGGAAATAACTCCTTCTAAAAATATTAATATCAGACCCGGACTTCGGTTTATAAATAACTCGGTGTATGATGCACCGCCGGTTGTTCCTTCGATCAATACAAAATTTGTATTGACAAAAGATCTTGATCTGCGCCTGGCATATGCTAATGGTTTCCGTTCACCTTCATTGAGAGAATTATATTTTAATTTCTTTGATGCAAATCACCAGATCGTAGGGAACCCTGATTTGAAAGCAGAAACATCAAACAGCTTTACCGGTTCATTAAATTGGAAAAGATCGACACCCGACCAGGTAGTATACACAACAGTATTAAATGGTTTTTATAACGATGTAGAGAACCTGATCGATTTTGCAGTATCTGCCACCGATCCAAATGTGTTTATTCTTACAAATGTTTCTGATAGCAAAACTTCAGGTATCAGTCTGAGTTCAACGGCGAAATGCAAACAATGGAATTTATCAGCCGGGGCTTCTTATACTGGTTTTTACAATGATTATTCTGAAACAGATGAATCGTTACCAGAAATGCAATGGTCTCCTGAGGTAAACTCAATTATCGGTTATACTTTTTCAAAAGCAGGACTGGATGTAAACCTGTTTTACAAATTCACGGGAAAGAGACCGTATTATGCAGTGAATTCAAGCCAAAAAATTGTTTTGACAGAACAAGAAGGATATCACATGGCTGATCTTACATTGAATAAAAAAGCATTTAGGTATTTATCCATCAATGCTGGTGTAAGAAACCTCTTCGACGTTGACCGGATAAACAGTACATATGTTGATGGAGGAACTCATGGTTCAAATGGAGTAAGGAATCTTGCAACTGGCCGTTCATTTTTTGTTGGCCTGAGTTTTAACTGGGAAAAAAAATAATAGCTACTAACAATAAAAATCAATCAAAATGTTTAAGAAAGGAACAATAAGAAACGGAGTTGTTTTAACGATGATGGTTTTAGTATTGGTATCATGCCGCAAACGGGAAGCCGATCTTCCTGATAGTTATGCAGTGTTTGAAACTTCGGCACAAGGTTTTCCGGCAAGCGAAACGAACATAAATGTAAAAGTAAAATTGTCAAGAGGCGTAAATGCAGACGTGCCGGTGGTGATAAATCTTAATGAACTGGGAGCAACGTACGGAACTGATTATACTACTACGCCAGCAGCAACAGCAGGGAAAATTTTACTAACTGTTCCTTCAGGGAATAATGAAGCATCATTTACGCTTACTAAAAAAGCAGGAGCATTGTTTGATGGCGATGAGAAAGCCGTATTTGATCTTTATAGTTCTGGTGCACCGGTATTGTTAGGTGTTACAAAACAATTTACTTTAAGCTTTGGAGAACTTGTTTCATCTACATCTACTGCTGTAATAAATGGCGGGGGAATCAATTTTCCGAACAAAGTGTTTGTTGATCTAAGTGCAAATAGAGAAACACCAGTATTGCGTACTGCATGGGATCTTGGCTTCTACACAGGAAGCGATGATTTTCGTGTCATTTTGAACTCATCTTCGGCAATGATGGCAAAACAGATCAACAAAAATGATCTGAATGCAGTATCAGCAGCCGATACGATCGGATTTTATAGCGAGGTAGCATTTAGCCAGGCGGCTCCAACTACTGCCTCATTAGCTTATATCGATTATCCCAATGGTGATCTTACAAAAACTGCAATTGCTTCTATCGTAGCAACTGCATCTGATAACAAGGTATATATTGTAAACCGTGGTACAGGTATTGGTAATCCTGCACCGGCAAGAGGATGGAAAAAGATCCGCATCATTCGTAATGCATCCGGCGGCTATACTTTGCAATATGCAGATATAGCTTCTACAACTTTTTCTTCTGTTGATATTTCAAAAGATGATGCTTACTTTTTTAAATATATTTCATTTGAAAATGGTGCAGCAGCAGTGGAGCCTGCAAAGAAAAAATGGGATCTTACCTGGACATATTTTTCCAATGTTACAAACTTTGGTACTGGTGAAGTGCCTTATCTTTTCCAGGATATCATTTTACTGAACCGAAATGTACAAGTGGCAAAAGTGATGGTAGCCTCAAAAGCTTTTGCTGATTTTGCAGAAGCAGATATAGCAGCACAAACATTTTTGACAACACAAAACGCTATTGCAGCTGACTGGCGCAGTGGTGGGGGACCTGGAGTTAGTCCTGCTGCGAGAGCAGACCGCTATTATATTATAAAAGACGGAGATAATAATTATTATAAGATCCGCTTTACAGCTTTAACTCAAAACGGAGAAAGGGGTTATCCTGCTTATGAATCTGTTTTAGTAAAAAAGGGATGATCGCAAAATATATTTGAAAACCATTTACTTTTATTCGAAACCATTCATCTTAAGTGGATGGTTTTTTCTTTTTGCGTAAACCTGTTTTCCGATTCCGTAAGTGTTTGTCATGTTTCCGTCATTGCTTTGCCGATAAATTATTATATCTAATGAAACGATTGATAGGGATAGTGATGATAACAGTATTGAGTTTATCAGTAAAAGCACAAGCTCAAAAAGACAAGAAAATAATTGATAAATTATGTGGATGTTTCCAGGTTGATTTTCGTTATGCAGAAACATTTTCTCCAATCCCTGATTATAAATATCATGACCGTGATGAAACAGGTGGTACAGCAGAGTTGGCTCTGCCAATTGAAGTAAGTGATACGAAAATAGTAATTCAGCATTTGTTGATCGTTGGTCAAAATACCGTGGTAAAACACTGGCGCGAAGAATGGACTTACGAAAATCCTGTTATTTGGAAATATAAAGGAGATAGAACTTGGATAAAAGAAACTGTCCCTGCCAATGAGGTAAAAGGAAAGTGGACACAGACTGTATGGGAAGTAGCTGATGAACCCCGCTACCAGGGTTATAGCCAGTTTATAAATATTGATGGGAAGATCATTTGGCAAAACACTACCGATGCCCCACTGCCAAGAAGAGAATATTCCGTTCGCAATGATTATAATATTTTAAAAAGAACGAACAGGTTGAATATTACTGATAGTGGTTACCTGCATGAACAAGACAACCAAAAAATAATCCGCAGTAACGGTACAGATAAGCTGTTGGTAGAAGAAAAAGGGCATAATATTTATAAACGAATTGATGAAAAAGAATGTGTTGCAGCAAAAGAATACTGGGAAAAAAATTCTGATTACTGGGGCCGTGTAAGAAAAATATGGGCCGACTATATCAACACACAAGATAGTATCTCACTTAAAAATAAGATCGGTGATAAATTTTTGCATGAATACCTGATCAATCTTGGAAAGGATTATGTAGCCAAAAAAGTAAACGAAGGTGAAATAGATAACAGGATCAAAAGCGAGATCACAAAGTTCATCGGGCATGATGATAAAGCATCAGCAAAAGTCAATTAAGAAATAGCTCGTTAAATAATTAAGACACCTCCTTACGGGAGGTGTTTGCTTTATGAAAGCCTTTACAGGCCAGTCTTTTTCCCTTAACTTCGCAGACTTTTTATGAGTCAGAGATACAGGGAATACCAGCAACTCAATTTACCGTCGATCGAACAGGAAATACTGGCCAAATGGGCAGAGAAACAGGCATTTGAAAAAAGTGTAAGTCTTCGTGAAGGTGCCGCGCCGTTTGTTTTTTATGAAGGTCCACCAAGTGCTAATGGCATGCCCGGCATTCACCACGTTATTTCAAGAACGCTGAAAGACCTTGTTTGCCGCTATAAAACCATGAAAGGTTTCCAGGTAAAAAGAAAGGGTGGTTGGGATACACATGGTCTGCCAATTGAACTTGGAGTCGAAAAAGAATTAGGTATCACAAAAGAAGATATTGGCAAAAAAATTTCTGTTGAAGAGTATAACCAGAAATGCCGTGAAGCTGTTCTTCGCTATAAAGACAAGTGGGATGACATAACCCGTAAGATGGGTTATTGGGTCGATCTTAATGATCCCTATATCACTTTCAAAAATGAATACATCGAAACATTGTGGTGGTTGCTGAGTGAGTTGTATAAAAAGGGATTGTTGTATGAAAGTGTAAGCATTCAACCATATTCACCAGCTGCAGGTACTGGGTTAAGTTCACATGAATTAAATCAACCGGGTACATATAAAGATGTAAAGGATACTAGTGCTGTAGCCATGTTTAAAGCAGTAAAAAATGAAAAATCAAAATTTCTTTTTGATACTGTTAGTAATGAAGAAGTTTTCTTTTTAGCATGGACAACCACTCCCTGGACACTTCCTTCTAATCTTGGGTTAACTGTCGGTGGAAATATTGATTATGTTTTAGTAAAAACATTTAATCCTTATTTGCATAATGAAATATACATTGTTCTTGCAAAAGCATTGCTTGGAAAATATTTCAAAGAAGAAAATGAAAACACAGATTTTGCTGAATATAAAAATGACGGCAAAAATCTCCCGTATAAAATAATTGCCGAATTCAAAGGGAATAAAATTGAAAGCTGTGAGTACGAGCAATTACTTCCTTTTGAAGCTAACTCACCAAAAGTCATTGATGAAATAACGCCGGGGGCAAAACCTTTCCGTGTATTGGTTGACACATTCGTAACTACCGAAGATGGTACCGGTATTGTTCATACAGCTCCCGCATTTGGTGCTGATGACTTTAAAGTTGGTAAGAAATACAACATCGGGATTCTCACCATGGTTGACCGTGAAGGAAAATTTGTTGATGGTCTTGGTGAATTCAGCAACCGATATGTAAAGAATTATAAAGACCAGAAAGATTTTGTTGATGTAAATGTTGATATCGCTGTTAAACTTAAGAAAGAGAATAGAGCATTTAAAGTTGAGAAATACGAACACAGTTATCCTCATTGCTGGCGTACAGATAAACCAGTTCTTTATTATCCGCTTGATGCATGGTTCATTAAAACCACTGCTATCAAAGATCGGATGGTGGAATTGAATAAAACCATCAACTGGAAGCCGAAGTCAACAGGTGAAGGAAGATTTGGAAATTGGTTGGAGAATATGGTTGACTGGAACCTCAGCCGTTCAAGATTTTGGGGAACTCCGTTACCTATCTGGAAAACGGAAGATGGCGAAGAAGAAATTTGCATTGGAAGTGTAGAAGAGCTTTATGCTGAAATTGAAAATGCAAAACATCTTAATAAATCTGAAATCGTAAATCGTAAATCCGAAATCGATCTGCACAAGCCTTATGTTGATGAAATAATTCTTGTAAGCAAATCAGGTAAGCCAATGAAAAGGGTTCCTGATCTTATCGATGTTTGGTTTGACAGTGGCGCTATGCCTTATGCGCAGTGGCATTTTCCATTTGAAAACAAGGAAACATTTAAGCAAAGCTTTCCCGCAGATTTTATTTGTGAAGGTGTTGACCAGACAAGAGGATGGTTTTACACTCTCCATGCCATTGCATCGTTGGTTTTTGATTCAGTTGCATTCAAAACATGTGTATCAAACGGATTGGTACTTGATAAGAGTGGCAATAAAATGAGTAAGCGTCTTGGAAACGTTGTTGACCCATTTAAAACAATTGAAACCTTCGGCGCTGATGCTACAAGATGGTATCTTGTTACAAATGCTTCTCCGTGGGATAATATGAAGTTTGACCTGGATGGTATTAAGGAAGTTCAACGGAAATTCTTCGGTACTCTTTATAACACTTACCAGTTTTTTTCTTTGTATGCCAACGTTGACGGATTTTCTTTTAAAGAAAAGTATGTTCCATTAGCTGAAAGGCCGGAGATCGATCGCTGGATACTTTCTTCACTCAATACAGTTGTAAAGAAAGTAAATGAGTTCATGGATGATTATGAACCAACACAGGCAGGTCGTGTGGTTGAAGATTTTGTTGATGAACATTTAAGCAATTGGTATGTTCGTCTTTGCCGCCGTCGTTTCTGGAAAGGAGAATATGAGCATGATAAGGTCTATGCTTACCAAACTTTATATGAATGCCTGGAAACAGTATTGAGATTGATCGCTCCGATTTCTCCATTCTTTAGCGATGCAATTTTTAGCAACTTGAATGCGATCACTGGTCGTTTTAAAGTTGAATCAATACATCATGCTGATTTTCCGGTTGCTGATGAAAAATTAATTGACACACTGCTTGAAGAAAGAATGCAATTAGCTCAGGATGCTTCATCACTTATTTTATCATTACGTAAAAAGCAAAATATTAAAGTTCGTCAGCCTCTGCAAAAAGTTTTGATCCCGGTTTTGAATGCTTCAATGAAAGAACAGCTGAAAAAAGTGGAAAACCTGGTAAAAGCTGAAGTGAATGTAAAAGAGATCGACTATTTAAATCCCGACAACACTTTTATCAGCAAAAAGATCAAACCAAACTTTGTGGCACTTGGTAAAAAGCTGGGACCAAAGATGAAAACAGTAGCAGCATTGTTGGTCCAGTTTGACCAGGATCAAATACGTAAATTGGAAAAAGATGGGCAATATAATTTGTCAGTTGATGGCGATGACTTAATATTACAAACTTCGGATGTAGAAATAACAAGTGAGGATATTCCTGGTTGGTTGGTGGCAAGTAAAGGTCAATTGACCGTGGCTTTGGATGTAACGATAAGTGAAGCTTTAGAACATGAAGGAAATGCACGGGAGTTTGTAAACAGGATCCAGAAGATCCGCAAGGACAGTGGGTTTGAGCTAACAGATAGAATTGAAGTACAAGTTGCAGCAGAGAATGGATTAAAAAATTCGTTAGCTCAGTTTAAAGACTATATTTGCGCCGAAATTCTTGCAGATAAACTGGAATTTTTAACCGAAAATAATAGTGGAATAGAAATTGAAGTGAATGATATTCAACTAAAAGTGATTGTTTCAAAAAAAGCTTAACCGTATGGCTACCAAGAAAAAGCCTGCATCAAAAAAAGCTAGTAAGCCAGTGAAAAAAGCGAATACCAAGAAGCCGGCGGCTAAAAAACCCGCCCCCAAAGCAGCCCCTAAAAAGGTGACTAAACCTGCACCAAAAAAAGCAGCTCCTCAAAAGCCTGCTAAAGTTGTTGCGAAAAAACCAGCCGAGAAACCGGCCAAGCCAATTGAAAAAAAGGCACCCGGTCATGAAAACAAATCTTTAGTTTCCGTAAAACCCCAAATAAAACCAATAGTGAAAAAGGAACCTCCTAAACCCGGGAAAGTTGTGATACCGAAAACAACCACAAAGTCAATTAAGAAATATGAGCCTGAGTTTACCAAATCTGTGCTTGATTCACAGGCAATGGATCCTGGTGCTCCGGTACATAGATATTCCGATGCAGAATTAGTAGAGTTCAGAGAAATAATCGGCAAAAAACTAGATGCTGCAAAAAAGGAACTGAATTACCTGCAAGGTCTTATTACCCGTAAAGACGAAAGTGGCGATATGGACGAAGGCCGATACATGACCATGGAAGATGGTAGTGTAAGTATGGAAAGAGAACAGCTAAGCCAAATGGCAAGCCGCCAGATCACTTTCATCGATCATCTTGAAAAAGCAATGATGCGGATAGAAAATAAAACTTATGGCATCTGCCGTGTTACGGGTAAGCTGATCGACAAAGCAAGGTTAAGAGCGGTACCGCATGCTACACTTAGCATTGAGGCAAAGCAGATGATGAATAAATAAGGTATCACTATAACTAATTTTAAAACCGTGGATTTATTTCCCCGGTTTTTTTATTTCCCGAAATTATTTTCCAAGTAACTTGTCGCAAATTCTCTTGAATGACGACTCGTACTGTATTACTCACGGCATTTTTCTTTTTTTTAATTACAAAGGTAAGCTCACAGGTTATTTCGGGCCCAATGCTCGGGCCAATAGAATACCGCGATGCAAAAGTCTGGATCGAAGTAACTCCATTGGTAAAGTCAGTTTCTCTCCAGTATAAAAAGAAAGGGGATACAAAAACTAAAACTGTTTTATATAAAGGTCAGCTTGGAAATGATTTTAATCCTTTGCAAATAACAGTTGGCGGTTTAGAATTCAATACAACCTACGAATACCAATTTATCATTGACGGAAAACCTTCTGCTGCAAAAGGACAATTCACTACAAAGGATCTCTGGCCATATCGAAAACCTGTTCCGGATTTTTCTTTTTTAACTGGAAGCTGTGCCTATTTTAATGAACCGGCTTATGACAGGCAATATACTGACCTGGTAAGATTGGACAGACCGGCCGTGCCTTACGGGAAGGATTCTTCCATTTTTGAAACAATGGCTAAAGAAAAATCAGCTTTTATGCTTTGGCTCGGCGATGCATGGTATACACGGGATGTAGATTATAATAGTGAATGGGGTTTATGGTATAGAGCCTCACGTGACAGGTCTCGTCCAATACTGCAAAATTTTCTGAAGTCAATGCCACAGTACGGCATATGGGATGATCATGATTATGGTCCGAACGATATTGGTAAAAATTATATTTTGAAAGATGCAAGCAGAAAAGTGTTCATGAATTATTTCTGTAATCCATCTTATGGTGAAAATGGACAAGGCATTTATTCAATGATCAGTTGGGCAGATGTAGAAGTTTTTATGACAGATGATCGTTGGTGGCGCAGTGAAGACAGGATAAAAGATTCAGTTGATGGTCCGGAAGGACTCCCTGGGAGAAAACCAAACCCTGAAAAAAGGATGTTGGGTAAAGAACAAATGGAATGGTTGAAAAATTCTTTACTTCACAGTTTTGCAACATTTAAAATAGTAGCAGTCGGAAGCCAGGTATTAAATCCTGTTTCGCCTTTTGATAAATGGTGGGATTTCCCAGCGGAGTATGATGAGTTGATGAATTTTATTAAAGAGTATAAGATCAGCGGTGTTGTTTTTCTTACCGGTGACCGTCATCATAGTGAAATATTAAAAGTAGATCGCCCTGGTCATTATCCATTATATGATATTACCGCATCAGCGCTTACTTCAACTGGTTATCCATTCGGTGCTGCTGAAAAAAATAATCCTTACCGTGTAATTGGGTTCGATCAGAAACAGAACTATGCAAAATTTTCTTTTTCAGGTAAAAGAGGTGAAAGAAAAATGACGGTTCAATATTTGGGATTAAAAGGTGAGCTACTTGGCGAATGGAGTGTAAATGAAAAAGAACTAAGGAATCAATAACTAATGACTATTCATTTTTCATATGAAAAATCCAAAGTGATGCAAGGCTTGCGCTATCATTTTATTACCAGGCCCGAGTTGCGTCTTATGATCATCGTGGTAAATGTTTTTGCTTTACTTTCTGCTACCTTATTTTATTTTAAGATCGTTACGGCACTTGCTTTTTTTATCGGGAGTCTTCTTTGGTTTATGTTGATGATAAGCGTTTGGTTTTTATTACCCGAGATCATTTATCGGCGTACATCAACTTTCAAAGATCATTTTGAAATGAGTTTTGAAGAAACCGGGTTTTCCTTAGGTAATGAAAGAGGTTCACGGAACTGGCCGTGGAATGTATTAACTGCATTCCTGGAAAGTCCACACTTTTTTTATTTGTACTTTGATAGCCGCACTTTTTTTCTTGTTCCAAAATCCGGATGCAGATCAACTGATGAAGTGTTTGAATTAAGACAATTATTGAAAGAGAAAATTAAGAAGAAGTAAATCCTCGTAGCTTTTATTATAGCTCTTTCACCATTTCATAATGCGGAATTGTGATCTCGATAAATTCAGGTCCGTGTATTTTATATCCCATCTTTTCAAAAAAGGGAACGGTAGGTTTTCTTGCATGCATGCTCATGATCCTGTAACCATGATCTCTTGCCAGGTTTTCGGCAAATTGTATAAGGGCTCTTCCAATTCCTTTTCCTTGTAAATTATTTAGTACGGCCATTTGTCTTAAGCGAGCCTTGCGTGGATCCATCTCGACGATCATACAACAGCCAAGCATTTGCTCATCTTCAAATGCAGCGATAAGAAGGTTTTCTTTTTCTTTTTCAATTTCTGATTCAGTAAAACTAAGACCAAGCGGTTTGCGCAAGATCTCTTCCCGCATCTTTATCATTTGCTGGTATTCAGGAGTGCCAAAATCTATTATTTTCAGAGCCATAGT
>DATDCP010000391.1:0-2137 GCA_036524255.1 Chitinophagaceae bacterium | reverse complement strand
GTTTCACAGGAAAGAATAACAGATGAGCTTATAAAAATTATTGATAGTCCAATACCATCAATTGGATTTGATCTTTTATACCAGTCAGGCTTGTTGCATATTATTTTTCCACAAATGGTAGATCTTGCCGGCGCAGAGTATAAAGATGGCATGGGTCATAAGGATAATTTTTATCATACATTAAAAGTGCTTGATAATATTTCGGAGAAAACCGATGATACATGGCTACGATGGTCGGCTGTTTTGCATGATATTGCCAAGCCGGTAACAAAAAAATTCGAGGAGGGTCATGGATGGACATTTCATGGCCATGAAGTGGTTGGCGGAAGAATGGTGTCAAAGATCTTTACAAAGTTGAAACTACCGCTTAATGAAAAAATGAGGTTCGTCCGTAAAATGGTGGAGCTGCATCTTCGTCCAATAAGTTTAACAAAAGAAAATATTACAGACTCAGCTATTCGCCGTTTATTGTTTGATGCTGGCGAGGATTTTGATGCACTGATGATACTTTGCGAAGCTGACATTACTTCTAAGAATAAATGGAAAGTGAAGAAGTATATGGAAAATTTCAAGTTGGTGAGGAAGCGTTGTGAAGAAGTAGAAGAGAAGGATCGCATTCGCAGTTGGCAACCACCGATCAACGGGGAAATGATCATGGAAATATTTGGATTAAATCCCTCAAAACCTGTTGGAATACTCAAGGATGCAATAAAAGATGCAATACTCGATGGTGTGATACCAAATAATTTTGATGATGCATATGAATTCATGCTGGCAAAAGCAAGTGACTTAAATTTAAAACCTATAAAATCTAAGTTTCGTTCCTGATAGTTATCGCGACTTGATTCATAAATCGTATTTTTGACACATGGCAATATTAAAATTCAGGATCTATTTTGAAGACGATGATAGTATTTATCGTGATGTCGCTATACGGCATACACAATCTTTTTTTGAATTTCATGAAACGATTTTAAAAGCCTATGAGTTTGACAACAAGCACAAGGCCACTTTTTTCCGCAGCAATGATCATTGGCAAAGAGGAAGAGAAATATCACTGGATGTATATGAAAAGGATTACAAAGCTGCACCGTTGCTGATGAAGGATACGACTGTTGGCAGTGAAATAAAAAACCCCGGGCAAAAGTTTATTTATAATTATGATTTCAATAAGAACTGGAGTTTTATGGTTGAATTGATAAATGTTTCCAAAGAGGAAAACCCAAAACTAAGCTACCCTGCCACAGTTCGTACTGAAGGAATAGCTCCAAGTCAATACGGTACAAAAGGCTTACTGGGAGCAAAGTTTGCAGATGTGGAAGAAAAGTATGATCTCACCCAGGGCGCAGAAGGGTTTATTGAAAAAAGTGATGAAGGAGAAGACCTGGGAATCACTGATGAGAGTGGAAGTGATGAAGATGCAAGTGATGGGGGTGCCGTTGACGAGGAAGTAGCATAATGATCTTTACATTTTACTATCGAAAATGGGTTTCAATGATCATTGAACATTGAGCATTTCTTGAAAAATCCAAAAGATAAGACCGTCATTATTATTTGCGGACCAACTGCTGTTGGCAAAACTTCTGTGTCCATTGCGCTTGCAAAACATTTTCAAACTGAGATAATTTCTGCGGATAGCCGCCAATGTTTTAAAGAATTAAAAATTGGTGTGGCGAGACCATCCGATGAAGAGTTAAAAGAAGTTCCACATCATTTTGTTGCTTCTTATTCGATCAAGGAAAATATTAATGCCGCTTTTTTTGAGCAGTTTGCTTTACAAAAAACAGAAGAGCTATTTAAAACACATGATATTATTATTATGGTGGGTGGAACAGGTCTTTATATTAAAGCTTTTTGCGAAGGCTTGGATGAAATTCCGCCAATAGATAAAGCAATTCGAAAAGATATTATTAAAAACTATGAGTTGCATGGATTACCCTGGTTGCAGGAGCAGGTAAAGACAAAAGACCCGGAATTTTATAAAGTCGGGGAAATGCAAAATCCGCAAAGATCAATGAGAGCATTGGAAGTGGTTGAATCAACAGGACAATCTATTCTTTCATTCAGAAAAAATAAAAAAGCGGAGCGGCCATTTAATATAATCAAGATCGGGTTGGAATTGCCGAAAGAAGAATTG
>DATDCP010000390.1:0-17615 GCA_036524255.1 Chitinophagaceae bacterium | reverse complement strand
GAAAAAAACCTGCAACGAATTTTTGAACGCTTTTACAGGACCGAAGGTGGACGCAGCCGTGATATAACCGGCAGTGGTTTAGGACTTGCTATTTGCAAACACATCATCGAAGCTCACGGACAAACTATTCATGTAAGAAGCACTGAAGGCGTAGGAACTACAATTGGGTTTACATTGGAAACGAAAAAAGACTAAGGATAAAAGACTTAATAGTAGGGCATGCCCTTTCCCAATGCATCTAAAAAATCAACCGCTTCACTATTCATTTTAGTTCTTACCAGGTTTCCATTCAATAAAAAAGCAAAATGATTGCAGGAGTCATCCTTCATTTTAAAATCCACTTCCTGTATTTTTTGTCCTTTATGATAAAAAAACATTTTTCCATCATAGCCACATTTGAGTTGTTCTGTTTCTTTTGCATCAATAAAATCTATCATCCTGTTCATTGCGTTTGATTCTGTTGTCTGTACTGTTTTGGTAACAATCCCCACCTGCTCATCTTTAAAATGGATCACTAAACTATCAGCAGTTGAAAAACTTTGTTTGATAGCAGATTGCTTGCAGCTGTATAAAGAAATCAGCAGGACAAATAATATAAAGATTCGCATACCATAAATGTAATAAAATCTTCAAGGTAATTTTGACAATAGTGATCACACAATAAAAAATCCCGTCTGGCCTGGAGCGAGACGGGACTATCAATCAATAAAGAATTCTTATTATAAGATAATGGCATCGTTAAATGATGGCATTAGTTTCACTGCTTCTTTCAAAAACAAATACCACGAAACTGCAATGATCAACGACGCCGTTTGCGATCCTTTGATCCTGGAACTAATATCATCAGATACAAGCTGGCAATTATAAACGAGATTACGGCGGGAACCTTTATAAATATTCAACTCGGGTGTTTCTCCATTCTTTACATTAAAACGATACTTTATATTTTCAATATCAACCGAGCCTTGTGAATCAGAAAAATTATCATAGTTCAATGAACCGATACGGACACCGTATTCATTTTTTAAAACAGACTTTGTTTTAAGCAATCCTTCATCATCAATGATCAGCACTCTTCTTTCTTTTTCTGTTTCTACTCTTGCTGTATGCAGGTCTTTTTTGTAGCACAGTTTTAAAACGGTTTTATCATCTTCTTTTAGAAGATAATCTTGTTGTCCCGGAAGTTGTTTGACTGAAACGATATTCATGGTGCAGTTTGGTTTTGTGGGATGATGAATATATAGAATCTTAAAATTCAAAATGCTTGCCAGATAAAAATTAATAATAACTTAATGGATGACCTGCCTGCTTTGCTGAAGGGTTTATGAACAACTGTTCGCAAAATCCAAACTCAATATCATGCCGGCACCACCAAATTCGTTATCCGGTTCATATAAAAACAAAAGCCGCTTCTCGGTTCGAAACGGCTTTGACAAGGGATCAGTAAGTAATTATGCTCTTTGTTCTTTTTTTAATTTTTCGGCTTTCTTTTGCAGTCTTTCCTGGCGTTTCTCTGCTTTCTTCGATCTTTTATTGATCTCTGATGCAAGTTCTTTACTTGTGTTTTTAAGGAAACGGTTTAACTTCTTTTCGCCCAATAATTCTTTGTATTGAATCAGGGATTGATCAAGACGACTATGAATTGTTTCGAAAAGTTGTTTCTTAAAAGATTTTTTGCCCTCAATTTGCGGAGTATCCATATAATTAAATTATTAATGATTTAATAACTTAAAGATAATAATGAGAGCAATTCACCAATGTTAAGTTTTTCATTTCTCAGAAAACTTAACAAAGGAGCTCCATAAAGACAGAACTCCTTGTAACTAAACGTTATATCAAGTAGATCAATAAAGTTTATTTTTTAGACGCATAGGCATTTGCGATGGCAGGGGAAAATTCTTCCCCGGTAAGTTTAGCTATGGTTGACGCAAATTGTTTGGTATACAATTGTTCTTTTTCCTTTCTTTCACCTATTGGATCTATATGAGGCCCAATCATCGCAAGCCATGATTGAGAAGACCCGGTAATAAACAATCCATGTCCCGACCAATGCTTTGAATTATTTCCTCTTCCGTGATCAGTTGTAATTATAAAGCTTGTTTTGTCTTTATAAACAGGTGTTGTTTGCACCATATTCCATAATTCCCCGATCATTTTATCAACCTGGTTTGCTTGCTGTAAATAGAGATCGTATCTTTTTTGGTGAGCAAAATCATCAGTTTCACCAAGACCCATTACAACTATCCTGGGTTTATGATTTTTAATATATTCTTTTGCTATTGAATAGGTCAACATATCATATCGCGTAGCAGTTTTATTCACGATCCCTTTTTCCTGTACTGAATTGATCATGTTCAAAGCCGCATTTAGGGTATCACACTGAATTTGTTCATAGCCACTATTCATCATTATACCATTCCTTTTTTTATTTAAGATATAAGGAAAAACATCCCATGAAGAGAAAACTGAGATCTTTCCTTCAAACTCATCCTTACTATGCAGGTATTCCAATACGTTCATATTTTTATTATGCTTTTTACTATTCCCTGTGATCGAAATATCTGTTGTTCCTGTAAATAGTTCATTATATCCGGGATAAGAAAGAGAATAGACATTTGAAACATTCACTTTATTATTTAGATCACGATTGCCAAATATCTGCCCCTTGTTGCCGATCACATTCCATAAAAAGGGCATCAGTTTTTTTCTTCTATCCAAGGGATCGTTGGCCCAATACATGGACTTAAGGGTAGCCGTATCGGGGGTAACGTTTTCATCATTTATCAAAATCGAATCGGCACCGGAAAAAATTTCCTGCCAGCGGAAGCCGTCTATAATTATGATAAAAAGATTTTCTGTTGCTGACGATGTTGATACGATCTCCTGCTTTTTTTGCGGAGGATAGATAAATGAAGTAGAAAATAACAGGTAGCAAATCAGTACACTGTTTTTCATAAGTCAGATTTAAAACAAAATAACTATTCTTTCATGACCTTAGTATTAAGCCAGCATTACTGATTAATTAAATAAAAAAGGCGACGCTTAGAAAAGAATCGCCTTCACTACACATGAGAAATTCTACTGCTTATACAATTTATGCTGCTGCTCGATGTTTTATTTTGACATTGCGAAATTGCAGCAGCTATGTGAAGCCATTCTTACGACTACATGAACTCAATATGATGAAATTGTTTTAAAGACTTAACATGGAGCAAAAAATACCAATTGAAGATCAGACCTGCCTATGATTTTGTATAACAATTAATGACTTAAGAACTTTGTGTGCTCTGCTCTATCTTTTGTTTTGCTTTCCGTAATCCTTTTTTCATATAATGCTCCCCGTCTGGCCAAAGCGTTTGTCCTTTTGTGATCCATGAAATACCGAAAGCTTCTACGGCAGCAGTTTCCAATGCAAAAACTACAGGGGTATTCCTCAGCCACGGTGGATCTATAGCAAAATAAAGTATCATCAATGCGACACAGATCAACATCGTCCATCCACAGATCCTGTAAACCATGTTCCGTTTTGCTTTCTGCTTTTTCTTTTGGTCGTCAATTAAGTGGATGTCATTAATGTTCGTCTTCTGAAAATAATAAAGTGAAATAAACGCTAATGAAATAAAAAAAAGAGCCGCGAAAATAAAATGCCATTGAACAAGTCCAAAAAATTCTGGTACTTCTTGTCTCACCTTGTGTATGCTAAATGAATTACCCATTGTTGTTGCTGTAGGGAAAAAGGCTATACCGATCCCACAAGACCCGGCAACTAAAGTCAATGTACGTTCCCAGAAACGATCATACCCCTTATACGTCAATAAAAAAACACCGATCACACTTAAAAGAACAACAAACAGATCACCATTCTTAGTATAATAATATTCGCTGATAGAATGCTCCATCACTTTATCTTGTTCACCCTTTGGAGTAAACAAGGTTAGCACTATTGGTAACAACATCCCGGAAATACCGATCAGGTTTCGTAATGCCAGGAAGGAGATCACCAGTTCGTTATCAGATTCTTTCTGCCTGTCTGTTTTTTCAACAGGCAGTGGAATATTTGCTTCAGTCATGTGTTTAAAAAGTTGGTTCTGGAATTCGCCCTTATTGACTATCAAAAGATACGGAACAATAGTTTTGTTCCATTGCCCACGATAAAGTCTTAAGTAACATTTTTTTCATATAGAAGTCACACTTTGGTAAAGCCAACTTAATAATGGAGTAATAAATAAGATAGTCCTTTGTAAAACCTCTTTAAAATGGAAAAAAGGCATGTTGATGTTGTTGTGATCTCGGATCTCCATTTGGGTACTTATGGTTGTCACGCAAAAGAGATCGTAAACTATCTTCAAAGCATTTCTCCCAATCTTTTAATACTAAACGGAGATATTGTCGATGGATGGCAGTTCAATAAAAAATACTTTCCTACTGCACATTTAGAAGTTATTACCGAGATCTTCAACCTGCAGCACAATGGTACAAGGGTAGTTTATATAACAGGCAATCATGATGAATTCCTTCGCCGCTACAGCGATCTGAACATTGGCAATTTTCAACTCACCGATAAATTAATTATTGAGATCGATGGAAAGCTTACCTGGATATTTCATGGTGATGTATTTGATAATACAACAAAAGGAAGTGCGAAGCTTTTGGCAAAATTGGGCGGCAAGGGATATGATATGCTCATATTAGTAAATCGTTTTATCAATTTTTCATTGCAAAAACTGGGAAAAGAAAAAGTATCTATTTCAAAAAGGATAAAGAACAGTGTAAAGAAAGCAGTTCGTTATATCAGCGACTTTGAAGAAACAGCTGCTTCTCTTGCTATCGAACATAATTACGAATATGTCATTTGTGGTCATATTCACCAGCCGCAGCAAAAAGTAATTACCAATAAACATGGTAAAGTGATCTATCTCAATTCAGGTGATTGGATAGAAAATCTTACATCGCTGGAATATTATGATCATGGTTGGCACATCTATCATTACTGTGATGAAGAATTTAAAGAAACAGAACTGGTAAAAAGGATCCAAAAGCCAGAAACAACTGTAATAAAAAGGGAAGTTGATCTTTTTCTTACATCGCTTGTATTAAAAACCAATCTATGAAAATACTATATGCTGTACAGGCAACGGGTAATGGACATATTAGCCGTGCCATGGAACTACTTCCGTATCTGAATGAATACGGTGATGTAGATATTTTTTTAAGCGGTGCTAACAGCAGCCTGAATTTTAATTTCCCGATAAAATACCGCAGCAAAGGATTAAGTTTATTTTATACCTGTAAAGGGAAACTTGATTATGCTAAAACTGCATTGTCACTTTCTCCTTTTCGCCTCAGGAAAGAAGTAAAAGATCTCCCGGTAGAAAAATATGACCTGGTACTGAATGATTTTGAATGTATAACGGCAATGGCTTGTGCAACAAAAAAGATCCCTTCTGTAAATTTTGGGCACCAGGCAAGCTTTTACTCGGCCAATACTCCAAGACCAATAGAAAAAAGTAGAATGGGGGAATGGATCTTAAAAAACTATGCCCGTGCATCTTTTTATATTGGTTTACATTTTCAACAGTATGATGATTTTATTCTCCCCCCTGTAATTAAAAAAGAAATTAATAGAGTGCAGCCTGCAGATAAAGGTTTCTTTGCTGTCTATCTTCCTTCTTATTGCGAAAACATTATGGAGAGATATTTTCATCCGTTGGCGCCCATCCGCTTTCATATTTTTTCATGGCAAACGAAAAATATAAAGCGTAGTGGCAATATCACTTTTATGCCAGTGGATAACGCTTTGTTCAACGAAGCACTGATCAATTGTTCAGGAATAATAACAGGAGGCGGTTTTGAAACGCCTGCCGAAGCATTGAAACTGGAGAAAAAATTGATGGTGATACCGATCAGCGGCCAATATGAGCAACAATGCAATGCTGCAGCTCTTGAGCAAATGGGAACTAATAAGCTGGATAAATTGGATGATGACTTTACTGGTCATTTTAATGAATGGGTGCGATCAAAACCCTTAAAAATAAATTACGAACATTCGACAGAAGACATCATTGCAAAGGTGATGAAACTTTCAATTGCTCATATAAAAGAAAGAAAGAATAATATGGATCATGAAGAATTTGATCTTACACTTCTGCCATCTCAATAGATCTTTTATGTTGCTTCGCAGGTGAAGATCTGTCAGGTACGAGTTTTTTCATAAGCAATTCCAGCCAATGCACAAAAGGTATCATAATAATTACACCCAATCCATTAAACAACATGTGAGCATTTGCAATTTTCTGTTCAATTGAAGCATTGCCGGATATCCATAATACAAGTTTTGTAAAAGCCGATAAGAAAATTACTCCCAATGTAATTGTGATAATATTAAATATAAGATGAAATACACCCGTTCTTATTGAAGCTCTGTTTCTCCCGATCGTTGCTACTAATGTATCAGCGCAAGTTCCCAATTCGGCTCCCAACATCACAGCAACACTGGCACCAAAAGTGATCAATCCCTTGGATGCAAGACCGATCACCATACCTACAGTGGCAGATGAAGATTGTATAACCAGTGTAACAAAGGCTCCTGTCGATACTCCTTTCCATGTAGTATCAAGCGAGTGCATCCAGCTGACAAAATAATCACTATTCCTTAAAGGCTCCACAGCCTCTTCCATTGTAAACAATCCAAAAAAGATAAGGCCAAAACTGAAAATTATTCCGCCAATATCCCGATAAACTTTTCTTTTATGCATGACCATTAACAGAAAACCTGCAGCTACGGGTAAAGCAGCATACTCTCCTATGTTCAATGCAAAGATCTGGCTTGAAATTGTTGTCCCAATATTTGCTCCCATCACTACCCCCATGGCCTGGCGAAAAGTCATAGCATGTACATTCACTAAAGCAATAGCCATTATAATTACAGCAGAAGAGGAATCTAACAATATGGTTACTATGAGCCCGGTAAGTATCCCTGTAAAAAGATTGCTGGTGAAACGATCCAGCACTTTTTTCATTTTATCGCCACTTAATTCTTTTAAGTGATCCGATAATTTATTCAGCGCAAATAGAAACAATACAAGTCCCGCGATTACAATGAACAGGGATTTATAATCTGCCATCCAATAATTTTGATCAAGATATAAACTGAATATTACCTCAGTGTTAAGAAATAAAAAACCGTCCCGATGAGATCGGGACGGCAACTGCATGAGGAATCAACTTACTAACCCCGGAGAACCGATCCGGGATGTTTGTATATATATTGGATGGATAAGAACTGGATGCAATTTGGATTACAATTATTATACCAACGTTATTGCGCAATTACCAAACTGTTAATTGTGAAAAACAGAATAGCCGTTCTAATAACCGGCTATTAATAGTTAATGGAAGTATCTCAAAAATGATTTTAGAAAAATCTGGTCCAACCTTTCCACCATGTATCATTTTGTGCACATGCACCTCGATATGTAGTCGGGGAAAAGAAACTACTGTTGACCTTTGCGGCTGTAAAATCAGAACCGCTCAGAGCAGGAGAACCACTCGTTGGATTCCAATCCGGCGTACCTGCATGATTAAAAGGTGCTGTTAGCATTACATCAGAGCTATTTGTCAATAAAGAATTACCGCCAGCAGGACGATTGAAATAATTCTGCAAATCCGTAGTTGTCCATCCTGTCGGTGCACTTGCACTTGCTGTATATGTAAATTGAGTATTGTTTCCTGCAAGAATTGAATTTGAAACAAATGCTTTGGGTGTCGCGGCACTGTAATTAAGATCAGTAGGTGTTCCAAGTCCGCCATCTAGATTCCAACCTAGTGGCCATCCCATTACTATTGAGTTGTAAATGCTGACTGCGCTGTTTCTGCGGGTATGCATTCCCCTCCGAAATAATGAATTCCCTGAATTCGTTAAAGTAGCCCGGGGCCCGATTACAGTCATATTACTGAACACAGCACCGGTTTGAGGTATAAGAATACTTCCGCCGGCATCGTTATCAATTTCAAAACCATTACTCTGACTTATATCTGCCAGCATGCTATCACGCATTGATATGCCAAATTGTATACGACCGCTGAATCCATTATCCATATCCCAGTCATCATCCAGTCCTTTATAAGCAATGAGGTGCTTACAGTCAACTGTGCCGCCAAACCACTCATAGCTATCATCAGCAGCATTACTCACCTGTATATAATCTACAGTTGTCCCTCTACCAACAGCTCCAAAAGTAATTCCGTTCAATTCTTTATCTGGCAGGTAAGCATAGCCAGCATATTCAACACGAACATATTTTAAACTACCGCTATTATCATTATCATCAGCTCCTCCGTATAGTCCAAGTCCCTCTGAGTTATTTACACCGCCTTCTATTTCACCTAAACCAGCTACTCCATTATAAGTAGCATTAGTTTTTGCACGGCCCAAAATAACAATACCGCCCCAATCTCCCATTGCCGGAGTAGCTGCATCGCTTGTAAATACTATCGGCTTATCAACAGCTCCATTCGCCAGTATTTGTGTTCCCCTTGTGATTACCAGCGTTCCTCTTGACGTTTTTTCTCCCTGAATAATCACACCAGGCTCAATGGTTAGCTTAGCTCCTTCCACTACATAAACTATTCCCTTCAGTTTATAAGTGTTTCCTGCTTTTAGTGTTTTGTCTGTATTAATTTTTCCGGAAAGAACAAGGTTTTCAGTAGTTCCTCCTCCACCACCAGAATTGTCGGTGCCGTCAACTTCTATTTTCCGGCATCCTGTTCCGAGTGTGTACACTGAAAGTGCTAAAAGAATTAAACGCTTCATGATTATTGTTTTTTAAAAAATTTATTTAATACTATATGCAAATGTTATAGAGTAATTGGTGCCATAATTCCTGCTGATTGCAAGTACATCCTTTGTGCCTTTTCCATATTTATTATTGTCGTCGAGATCGTGATAGAAATAAGCCCGAACATTGAAAATGTCGCTAACATTAACTTTGATCTCACCTCTTCTTTTCAAAATTTTTTGTGCCAGTTGTATATCAAGCAATGGTCTTGGATTTTCCCAGATATCTGGAACAGCTTTGTCGCCTACAAATAAAATTCTGCGTCCAACCTGGTTGAATAGTAGTGTCCCCATAAAACCAATTTTCTCAACATCATATTGTAAACTTGCATTGATGAGGTAAGGGCTTTGACCTTGTAGAGGACGATCCAGGGATACCGAGTCTTTTACCTGGCTATAGATGTAACTAAAATTTCCTGATACTGTAAAATTCTTTAATGCAGAAGCAAGGAAATCTAGTTTTTTCCTGAATTCAAATTCAGCTCCGTATGCTTTCGCAGTTTCAGTATTATTAACATTGAATGTATTCGTAGCAGGCCCTGTCCGGTTGAAATAATATTCAATTGGTTTATCAAAATGCTTAAAATACACGCCTACTGTTATTAATTCACCTCCGCGAGGATAGATCTCATAGCGCAGATCAGCATTCGTAATTTTAGTTCTCTGTGTCTTATTGTTACCAACTACCTGTGCGTTGAGCTCAAAGTCATAAAACGCAAAAGGGCTTAGCTCACGAAATTCGGGTCTAACTACTGTCTGACTTCCACTAAGACGTATGTTGGTTTTCTCACCCGGTTTGAAAACCAAATTTATTCCCGGAAGAAAATCAGTCACACGGGAATGAACATGACGAGGGTCTGATTGTTTTACACTACCGATCAACTGATCAAAATCTTCCACTCTCAATCCCCATATTGCACGAAAAGATTTGCTGAACTGGTTGTCAAACTGAATGTATCCCGCGTTCATAATTGTATTGGCCATATAACGATAGGTAGGCCCATTCAATTCACCAAATTGAACACCAGTCGAAATGTTTGTGAAGTTTTCAGGAGCAAAGATCTGATCTGGCGGCAATTGTTTAATGCTGTTGCTTAAAGTATTAAGATAAAAAGGACGGCTGTCAAAAAGACGATCCTTTACCTGGAATAGGTAACCACCTTTCACAGTTTGATTATAACCAAGCCATTTAAAGGATTTACTTACATCACCGCCAGCATTGTAGATATAATCACTAAGGTTGCTGTAAAAAATACTTCCGCTTTTTTGGCTGGCTCCGGCAGCAAGCAAGGCATAATAAGGAGCATTAGGATCACTCCCATCTTGTGTATAAAAAAGACGGTGTTGTTCAGGAATATACTGGTCAAGAATATTAAAGCCACCATACCATTTCAGTCGCACTCCATATTCAGATAGATTATGTTCACCTATTAGTTGAGTATTGAAGAAAGTATTTTGACGAAAACCAATTTCTCCGGCCTTTACATTTTCTCCATACCCTGGACCCAGGATATAATCTTTACCCACGCGATGAGTATTAAAATCCGATGTGTTTAAGTTAATTATATTCTTAAATGAGATCCGGTTATTGCCGTTTAGTTGGATACTTACATTAGCCATGGCTCCGGCCAATACTTCCCTTGAGTATCTATCATTTGAATATTGAACCTCTTTATCTCCCTGAGTGTTTCCAATAATTGCATTATCAAATTGCAATTTGCGGTTAAACTGGTTGTAAACCAATGCAAGGGTACCACCCACTTTCTTTTTAAATAAAGTACCGGTAAATCCTCCGTCCATTTGAAAAGATGCATTCAATGGAGCACTGCCGGCAGAGGAGCTCCAAACATTACGGAATTGTTTTCCATAATCATTCATTTCGGCGAGACTAAGTTTTGCAAAATCATTTTTGGTAGGAATGCCATCAGGCAAAGCTCTTGTCCCATCTTCTATTCCCAGCCAATCAAGTTTTCCTCCTTTTGCCTGGTAAAATTGTTCACCCACTGTCTTACTATTGAATCCTGTACCGACCTGAATATTAAGGAAATCATTTGTTGGAATTTCTTTTGTTTGTATCTGAACCAAACCACCAGCCCATTCGCCAGGCAGCTCCGGTACAAATGCTTTATTCATGATGATATTTTCAATTACAGGAGCTGGAAACAAATCAAAAGAAAATGTTTTACGATCAGGTTCTGTGCTGCTTAATAGAATTCCGTTCAGCATTGCCTGGTTATAGCGATCGCTCAAGCCCCGCACGACGAGAAATTTTCCTTCTTGCATTGAAGTACCCGGAACTCTTTTCAATACATCGCCAGTATGTTTATCAGGCGAACGGCGTATCGCTTCGGCAGAAATTACGGAAGCAACTGTATTGGTATTTTTTTGATAAGCAATAAGAGATGCTGTTGATTCCCGACGTGCAGATGCCCGGGAACTGGTAACGACTACTCCGGCTAGTGTATTCTTTGCAGATTCAACCAATAATATTTGTAACTCGTTTACCCGGCCTGCTGATACTTCCACATCCTGAATGGTTTTTGTTTCATAACCAACAGAAGAAATAATCAGGGTATATTTTTTACCTATCACCAGGGAGAGAGTAAAGTTGCCATCCACATCAGAAATAGCACCAGCATTAGAACTCTCTAGCTTAATAGAAGCCCCAACAACCGGTTCGTTCTTGTTATTCAGAACTTTACCAGCAAGCTTTTCATTTTGCGAAAAGCTTATAAAAACTAATCCTAAGAGGGCAGTAAGTGTGAGCAGGAGTCTTTTCATTGCGTTTAATTACACCGCAAAAGAAAGACCGCATCATTATGCCCGTGTTAATGCCCGGTTATGGAATTGTGACCTCAGTATTAACTTAATGTTAATCGCACTAAAACCTGAATTGAAGTCTCAACGTAAGAATATTGTCGTCAAGATCAGAGGTATATCCTGCAAGCTGAGTGGACTCATTCTTCACCATATCATAATATAAGATCAATTTGATCTGTGAATTAAAATGAAACACATAGCCTAATCCGAGTGTATTATAGCGTATATCGGCGGGACCGGTATGTGACCCGGCTACTCCAATTTCATTTCCTTTCACCTTGATGTTTGGATCATACCAATCATACTTCACAAGTAACTGGTGTTTTATATTAATAATATTCTGAAGAAAATAAAAAAATGACCCATTGAAATTGCGAACATAAGTCGGAGCAGGAACACCATTCGTGTTTGGTAAGGATCCGGGGTTTGTAGTGCTGGCTGCGGTACCGGGCTGAACCCCGAACCAATGTTCTGCACGCCATTCCGAAGCACCCCAACCATGATTTATTTTATACTGAACATCGGCACCATAATAATGCCGGGGAGCAGAAATGCCAAGATTGGATTCAGAAGAATCGATTACGAATATTTTATCGCCATTTGAAGCGGTGCTCATTTCATAAACATATTTTGTTCCATTCTTCCATCCTCCACTTAATACTGAAAGCCCCCCTCCTAATTCCATTCTATTAAAACTGTAAGGCTTAATAGTAAGACGACTGATAAGATCTTTATGACTATCAAAATCTGTTGTTCCTGAAGCACCCTGTCCATTAAAAAAACCGACATCCCACTTAAAGTGATAAAGTTTATGAACTCTCATTTGTGGCTCAAAAGAGACCATAGCTCCAATATCTCTTTCGCCAGGCATTAGGATTTGCGACATCCTGCCCCGTTCCGGGGTTTCTCTGAATCCAGAGCTTAGATTTACTTCGTATCCAAAAGGTCGGGCAAAAAAACCGGCAGTAGCTGACAACACATCGTATTTTGTTTCGAACACCCGGACAAACATATCTCTTACAATCACACCCCGTTCCGTGGCATCGATCTGAAAGGCAAACTGCGCTGCCGGCAAATTTGATTTTGATTTTAATATGTAATCCAATTTTAATCTTGCCCGACGAAGCATGAAGCGGGAACTTGAATAAGTAGAAAAATTTCCACCGGCAAACGAAGCTGCACCGTCAGCACTGGCAACCTGGAACTGAGGCTGTATATACCCGGAAAAATAAAGATTTTCAAATCGCTTTACAACAGGCCTGACTGTGTCTTTAATAAAGAATGAAGAGTCAATATCAGCTAAGAATCTTTGTGCATTTGTATTGAAATGTAGGAACGTTACTCCGACCAGGGCTAACGTTCTTAACCAAAACTTAATCATTGAATAATAGTTTTTTAATACTGGCAATTAAGTGCCGCAAGTTAATTATTACCATTAGTAATAACTTGTTATCAGGTCTTTAACAAATCGTTACCTCTATATTAAGTTTGTATTAATTCTACCCAAAGGCCCTTCCCCCTTTACCTCAGCAGGTATCTTCGCCAACAATAAAAAGAAATGCTATGGCTGGGTTAAATTCTATAATGAAATTATTTGTACCGAAAAACAAGATCTTTTACGAATTGTTTGAGAAGGTCGCTACTAATTCAGCCTTAATGGGAAACAAACTCAGGGCTTTAGTATCAGAACCTGATTTTGATAAAAGGACTGCGATCATTAACCAGATTGAAGATCTTGAACACGCCAATGATGAACTGACACATAATATTTTTACAGAGCTTGGAAGAAATTTTATCACTCCATTTGACCGGGAAGATATCCATTACCTCGCCACTTCACTTGATGATATTGCCGATACCATATATGCTGCAGCAAAAAAGATTAATTTTTATAAAGTCAATCCAAATGATCTCGGGATACAAAAATTAGCGGAGATCATTGATCAAAGTGCCAGTTTAGTTAAAGCCGCTGTTATAACTCTCCGGGATATGAAGAATCTGCGTCTCGTAACTGAATCACTTGTTAAGATCAATAGTCTTGAGAACCAGGCTGACGATGTTTTTGACATGAGTATTGAACGTTTATTTGAAACGGAGCCAGATGCAAAAGAGGTAATTAAAAAAAGAGAAATTTATACTGTGATGGAAATTGCAACTGACAAATGTGAAGACGCAGCGAATGTAATTGAGTCAATCATTATTAAATACGCCTAATTGATTTCAAAATTTCTTGTTTCTATAATTTCTGTTTATAAAATGAAATTTAGAATTCCAGGAATCTTTAAATAGTCTCTATGACCACCTTTTTGATAGTTATCATAGCACTGGCATTGATCTTTGATTTTATTAATGGGTTTCATGATGCAGCAAACTCAATCGCAACTATTGTATCGACAAAAGTATTAACTCCTTTCCAGGCAGTTTTGTGGGCAGCTCTATTTAATTTTGTCGCTTTTTTTATTTTTAAAGATCATGGAGTAGCGGATACTGTAGCCAAAACAGTACACAGCGAAATGATTCCCGGGCCAGACATGAAGGTTGTGATCTTTTCAGGATTGATCGCAGCTATTTCATGGAATCTGCTTACCTGGTGGTTTGGCATTCCTTCATCATCTTCGCATACCCTGATTGGAGGTTTTGCAGGAGCAGCTATTGCACATGGTGGGTTTAGTACTATTAGTGGCGCTGTGATCTTAAAAACTGCAAGCTTTATTTTACTAGCTCCTATTGTAGGGATGATCATGGCACTTATCATCTCTCTTTGGTTCCTTAATTCTTTTCGGAAAGGTCATATACCCAAATTAATTTCTATAGTGGTGATTGCAGGTGTATGTTTTTTTCTTTACAAAAACATGGAATTTGATCCTGAAAAAATAAAATCACATTATGAAACTTATGCAATTAAAGTAATTTTTTATTCAAAGAATTTTAAATGGATATTGCTTGCTTTCATTCTTGTCATAATGGCAATATTCACTTTTTATCTAAATACATTAAATGCTAACCGATCCAATCAATGGTTCAGAAGACTTCAGTTGGTTTCTTCAGCGGCATTTAGTATTGGACATGGCGGCAATGATGCGCAAAAAGTAATGGGCATTATTACCGCAGCTCTTATTGCAGGAGGCACAATAACTGAATTTAGTCAAATGCCCGTATGGGTTCCCCTTGCTTGCTATGCTGCAATCGGTGCGGGAACTATGAGTGGTGGTTGGAAGATCGTAAAAACAATGGGTACAAAAATCACCAAAGTAACTCCATTTGAAGGAGTGGCAGCAGAAACTGCTGGTGCGATTACTTTGTTTGTTACAGAAGCATTAAAAATTCCTGTAAGCACTACACATACAATCACCGGGGCGATCATGGGAGTTGGCGCTACAAAACGTTTATCCGCTGTTCGTTGGGGTGTTACCGTGAATCTTCTTTGGGCATGGATCTTAACAATACCTGTAAGCGGATTACTTGCAGCTGGCGTTTATTCGATCGTTAAACTTTTTTTCTAAGCTTATCTCTTCTCTTTTTCCGATTTTTGCATGATAAACTTTGTTATTCATGGTGAAAATCTTAGTTACAGGCGGTTGCGGATATATTGGCTCTCATACATTGGTCGATCTAATTGAGAATGGCTATGATGTTATTTCAGTTGATAATAATTCAAGATCACATGCCAGCATGCTCGAAAGAGTGGAAAAGATCACGGGGCAAACAATAAAAAACTATAAGGTTGATCTTTGCAATTTTGATGACACTTTTGCCATATTCCAGGAAAACACTGATATAAGGGGCGTTATTCATTTTGCTGCATACAAGGCTGTAGGTGAATCTGTGGAGCAACCTCTTATGTATTTTGAAAATAATTTGTACTCACTCATCAATCTTTTAAAATGCGTACAGGATTTTGAGATCCCCTGGTTTGTTTTTTCATCATCATGCACTGTTTATGGCATGCCCGATACAAGTCCAGTTACTGAGGCCACATTACCTAAACCAGCTGAGTCCCCATACGGTTATACAAAACAAATGGGCGAACAAATTGTAAATGAGTTTGCAAAAAGTGCAGTTACTAAATGTATTTTATTGAGATACTTCAACCCGGTTGGCGCACATCCGTCGGCTATTATTGGTGAAATGCCCGTGGGTAAACCACAAAATCTTTTTCCTGCAATTACACAAACAGCGATTGGAAAATTGCCAGGAATGATCGTTTATGGGAATGATTATAATACCCGTGATGGCAGTTGCGTAAGAGATTTTATTCATGTTTGTGATATTGCCCATGCTCATACTCTTGCATTGGATTATGTAGCGGAAGGAAAAAATAAATCTCAGTGTGAAGTATTTAACCTGGGATCAGGTAATGGAGTAACCGTTTTGGAAGCAATCAAGGCTTTTGAAAGAGTGAACGATGTCAAACTGAATTATACGATCGGGCCACGAAGACCGGGAGATGTAATATCAATTTATGCCAGCAATGATCTTGCAAGAAATGCGCTAGGCTGGGAACTAAAATATAGTCTTGATGATATGGTTGCCACTGCATGGAAATGGGAGCAACGTCTTAAGGCTGACGAGACGGTTTTCGCTGGCAAACCAGGAGAATTGAATTGACAACTGGCAATTTCCGCGCAAACCTTACTTTTGCGCCAACTTATTTCATCAATTATGGAAGTACTGGAACAAAATTCAAATATGCTTAAAGAAATTCAATCAACCGGTAATAAAGATACACGCAGCGGCTTTGGTGATGGTATTGTTGAAGCTGCAAGAAAAAATTCAAACGTCGTAGCACTTACCGCTGATCTTGCAGGCTCATTAAAGTTGAATCAATTTATAAAAGAATTTCCTGAAAGATTTTTTCAATGCGGCATTGCTGAAGCAAACATGATGGGCATTGCAGCAGGATTAACCATTGGTGGAAAAATTCCTTACACAACTACATTCGCAAATTTTTCGACTGGCCGTGTATATGATCAAATTCGCCAGTCAATTGCATATTCTGGTAAGAATGTAAAAATATGTGCTTCGCATGCTGGAGTAACTTTGGGGGAAGACGGAGCTACACACCAGATACTTGAAGATATTGGTTTGATGAAAATGTTACCAGGCATGACGGTGATCGTCCCTTGTGATTATAATCAAACGAAGGCTGCAACATTGGCTATCGCAGATTATAAAGGGCCCGTTTATTTACGATTTGGAAGACCTGTTTGGCCAATCTTTACGAAGCAGGAAGATTTTAAAATTGGTAAAGCACAAATATTTTCTGAAGGAACTGATGTTTCAATTTTTGCTTGTGGTCATTTAGTTTGGAATGCAATACAAGCCGGTGTTATCCTTCAGGAAAAAGGAATAAGCGTTGAAGTAATAAATATTCATACAATAAAACCATTGGATGAAGCTGCGGTTATCAATTCAATTCGTAAAACAAAATGTGCGGTAACTGCTGAAGAACATAATATCATTGGTGGATTGGGCGATGCAATTGCACAGTGTGCAGCAAAGAATTTTCCAGTACCGATCGAATATGTTGGAACAAAAGATACATTTGGTGAAAGTGGAACTCCTGCCCAATTATTAAAGAAATATGGTTTGGATGTGCCGGATATTGTAACGGCTGCTGAGAAAGTGATGGCAAAAAAATAGTTTCAAAATATTCTTATGCTTAACCGTTGCTTTGAAAGCAACGGTTTTTTTGTTTAATAGAATTCCCGAACGATGAACGGATTGCGACGCAACAGGCGATGCTATGAAAAACTAAAGCTGGTATAACAAAATAAAAAATTATATTTTTATACTGTTGAACAGGTTAAACGCTTCCGTGTTCCAATATTCTAAACCTGATTAAAGACCGAACCAAATGGCCCTGACAACCTTAAGCGATAGTGAATTGCTCGTAGAATTCCGTAACCCGGTTACAAAGGAAAAGGCGTTTACATCCATCATTAAAAAATACCAGGAA
>DATDCP010000389.1:0-25154 GCA_036524255.1 Chitinophagaceae bacterium | reverse complement strand
TTAACACCGCCACCTGCAGCATTGATCTTAATATCAAATTTATCTGCTGCTTCTACGGTCTTTAAAGGACGGATCACCTGGTTTTGCAAATACACCAGTGAAAAATATTCTTTATAGTCTTTGTCGTTAACTATGATCTTTCCGCTTCCTTTTGAAACGAAAACTCTTGTCACAGCTTCTTTACGACGACCAACTCCTGTTTTTTGCTTTTCCATTTGTTTTTTATTTCTGATTTCAGGTTTCTGATTTCAAAATTTTGAAATCAGAAATTTTGTAATTAGTATTTAAATTCTTTTGGTTGTTGCGCACCATGTGGATGTTCAGCGCCAGCATACACAAAAAGTTTTTTGTACATCTTGCGGCCAAGGCGATTTTTTGGCAACATTCCTTTTACACCTCTTTCAATAACATTCTCAGGACGACGAGCCAAAAGGTTTTTTGCTGTTTCTACTTTTAGACCACCTGGATAACCAGTAAAGTGATCATACTCTTTTTCTTCGAGTTTGTTGCCGGTGAAAACAACTTTGTCGGCATTAATTACAATTACGAAATCTCCAGTGTCAACGTGAGGAGTAAAAGACGCTTTGTTCTTGCCACGCAGTACTGCTGCGATCCTTGAACACATACGTCCTACGGTTTGATTAGTACCGTCAACGATATACCAATCGCGTTTTACGGTAGCCGCATTTGCATGTTTTGTTGTGAAATGTAGTTTGCTCATTTAAAGAAATCTTTTGGCTATTAAGCCGGTTAAAAAATGATCAGTTGAACCATCCTTCAATCTGATTCCCTTATAGTTTTTTTTAAGGGGCTGCGAAGATAGGCTTGAATGAAGTTTATTTCCAAAAAAGAAGGGAAGTATTTTTCATAGCACCCTTATAAGTATCTGATTTACAGTAAAAATTTTGTCTGCCAAATTTAAAGACCTCCTCTCAGACTTACAAATCCCACCAATTTTGTGTTTGAAAACTATCGTCAAGAACAAGGGGTTGCCCAATCTTAGGGGTAAGCACTTTCATATTTAATTCTTTTGCTTTATCCAGTATTCTTTTAATGGGTTCATCCCATGCATGTAATGCTAAAGTGAATTTGCCCCAATGCACAGGTAATAATGAGTTTGCTTTTAGATCAACTGCAGCCTGCACCGCTTCTTCAGGCATCATATGTATAAGTGGCCACATCGTGTTGTACTGGCCTGCTTCAATTATGGCAATATCAAATGGGCCGTATTTATTCCCGATCTCCTTAAAATGTGAATCATAACCAGAATCGCCACCGAGATATAAACTATGATCTTTTGTCTTTAATATAAATGATGACCAGAATGTTTGACCTCTTTTAATTCCTCTTCCGGAAAAATGACGGGCCGGCGCTGCTGTCAATGAAATGTTTTTGTCTAACTGTTTTGACTCCCACCAATCCAATTCTGTGATCTTATTTATATCAAAGCCCCAATACTTTAAATGTGAGCTGACACCTAATGAACAATAAATGTTGTTTAGTTTATTTTTAAGTTTTCTTACAGTTTTAAAATCAAGATGGTCATAGTGATCATGGGTGATAATTAAGTAATCAATCGCCGGCATATCCTCCGGCTTATAAATATTACTTCCCGGAAAAGCTTTCATCATAAAAGATAACGGCGCTGCATTGCCGCTGAATACGGGGTCAATAAGAAAGTTCTTGTTTTCAATTCGAACAAAATAAGACGAATGCCCAAACCAAACGATCACTGGATCAGATGAATTCAAACTTGAAAGGTCTGTTTTTACAGAAGGCAACAAACCAGGCGGTGCAGTGTTTTTATTTTTACGAATGAATTCCTTCATTATTTTCCAATAAGAAATATCACCCGGTTTCATCGGTGTATCAGATAAGTTTTGAAAAGCATTCTTTTTATAATTCGGTGATTGCTTTAATTTCTCCAAATGTTTTCCTGATGGAGCTTTACCAGTGATCTTTAGTGACATTTTCGTCGGTTTAATTTCATCGCAAATTACTACGGCTTTTATTACAAGATTGTCAATTTCGGTAAACAAACATTTTTACCCGGTGAGATACAATTCATAGTAATTATTATCTTGCTATTCTTAATATCCATTTTCATGTCTCATAAACTCGACCGTAACAGCTTTGGCGATCTTGCGAATGCGGGCAACCTCATGACCATTGAAGAAGCTAATACATTATTAAATGAATGGGTACCCAATGAAAAGCTTCGGCTGCATATGAGACAGGTAGCCGCTGTTATGAAAGCCTGGGCAATTGAAAAAGAAAATGCTGATGAACAAACTGTATTGAAATGGGAATTGGCAGGTTTACTTCATGATGCTGATTGGGAAAAATATCCTGATGATCATTGCCGAATAATCATCGAGGAATTAGAAAAAAGAAATATTGATCCCGATGTTATTCATTGCATTGCTTCACATGGCCCAGGCTATTTTGGTGTAGAACCGAATAACACGATGGATAAAATGATCTATGCTTTTGATGAATTATCTGGTTTTGTGCATGCTGCTGCGCTTATCCGTCCTACACGATATGAAGGATTGGAAGTAAAAAGTGTTTTAAAAAGATTGAAATCACCGGCCTTTGCCGCCCAGGTAAGCCGTGAAGATATCAATGATGCTATCTCTCGTATAAATACTCCTCTTGAAGAGATCATTCAGTTCATCATTGACCATCAAAAGGATGTGAATTAAACCGTTCCCTTACTTAAAAAAATTTACTGAAGCCTTAAACTACGTTCTATGTAGTCAGTCACAAAACATGGCTGCGAACCCCTGACCTATTCGGAAAAAACTTTTGTGTCACCAAAAACTCATGTTATGAGGAAACTTTACACCCTTGTACTGGGACTTATTGTCCTTGCCACAACGAAAACTAACGGTCAGCTAAATCCACAAGATCTATTTTTTGAAACTTCAAACATTGCTGTAGCAGCTGCTGTCAATGATGAGATTATTGAAACTTGCCAGGCAAATTTTGAAGTTAGTGGTGAAGCATCTTCGCCTCTTATAAAAAAATTTACAGCAGAGCCATGGCATAGCGAACAGAAAAGACCTGTTTATATCTGCTGGAAATTTGGTGATGGTAAAGACACTTGTATTCAATATTCAAATACAAACCCCGGTCCTTATACAGTCGTTCATCATTATCAGCAACAGGGTGTTTATGAAGTTTGCTTAAAGATTGTTTATGCCGGTGGGTGTGAGGCGACAAAATGCAAACCGGTTTATGTAACAGTACCCGATGAATGTCGTGCCGATTTTGAAAAACTTGCTTTAACTCCTACCAATAATCCTTTAGATGTTTTATTCAAAGCATTGCCATGGCATAACAATACCAAAAAACCAAAGAAGATCTGTTGGAAGTTTGGTGATGGGAGAGATACTTGTATTGAATATCCCGCTAACTATGCAGGTACATATATAATAAGACATAAATATCGTGAAGCAGGTCTTTACGAGGTTTGTGTAAAAATATTTTATTACGGAGGCTGCGAAGCGGATAAATGTAAGCGAGTACAGGTGGGAAGAAGAGATGAGTGTAAAGTAGATTTTGAAAAACTAGCAATAGCTACTACAAACAACCCACTGGTTGCAATATTTAAAGCATTACCATGGCACAGTAATAATAAAAAGCCAAAAACAATTCATTGGAATTTTGGTGATGGCAGAGATACAATTATTACTTACCCTGAGAATTATACTGGACTATATACAGTAAGACATGTATACCGTGAGCCGGGCAATTACCAGGTTTGTCTCAAGATTACTTATTTCGGTGGATGTGATACCTATAAATGCAAATACATTCAAATAGGTGAACCCGATAGATGCGGTGCCGATTTCCAAAGAATTCCGCTGACAAATGCTGATGATCCATTGATAGCTGGGTTCAAGGCAATTCCTTCTCATAACAATAATAAAGTACCAAAGGTTATTTGCTGGAGCTTTGGTGATGGCAGAGATACTTGTATTGAATATGCACAAAACTTTTCTGGTCCTTATGGAGTACGTCATAAATATAATGTACCAGGCACTTACAATGTTTGTATAAAAATTCTATACTATGGTGGTTGTGAAGCAAGAAAATGTAAACTAATTGTAGTTACAAGACCTGATGAATGTCGTGCTGATTTTGAAAAGCTTCCTTTAACTACAACAAACAACCCGCTTACTGTTACTTACAAAGCTTTACCAGGTCATAATAACAATAAAAGGCCAAAACAAATTTGCTGGAAGTTTGGCGATGGCAAAGACACATGCATTATTTATCCGGAAAACTATACGGGTTCATATATAGTAAGACATACTTACCGTGAACCGGGGCATTATGAAGTGTGTGTAAAAATTGTTTACTATGGCGGTTGTGAAACATACAAATGCAAACCAATTAATGTCGGTGAATTTTGCAGAGCTGATTTTGAAAGGTTGCCGCTTAATACAATAGCAAATCCATTACATGTTGCATTCAAAGCTGTGCCTTTCCATAGCAATGATAAAAAACCAAAAACGATCTATTTGAAGTTTGGAGATGGCAATGACACCACTATTAATTATCCTGAAAATTATACCGGCCTCTATGGCGTAAGACATGAATACGAACGTCCTGGTCAATACGAAGTATGTATAAAAATAATTTACTATGGTGGTTGTGAAGCAAAGAAATGTAAAGTGATACAGGTTGGTGAGCAGGTTCGTTGTAAAGTAGATTTTGAAAGAATTCCAATTAGCACTGTAAATAATCCATTACACGTTGCATTCAAAGCAATACCATGGCATATCGAAAACAAAAAGCCAAAAGAAATTTGCTGGAAGTTTGGCGATGGCAGTGACACATGTATCCAGTATGGTGAAGATTACTCAGGACCTTATGTTGTACATCATCGTTACGATCGCCCAGGCAATTATGAACTATGTGTGAAGATCTCTTATTTCGGCGGATGTGAATCAAGAAAATGTGAAGTAGTGAAAGTGGAAGCACCGGGTGAATGCCGGGTGAAATTATTCCAATTAACTCCATCGATCACCAGTCTTGTAAGAGGATTCTTTGCATCACCATGGTCATCGGAAAACAAAAGACCTGTAAGAGTATGCTGGTACTTTGGAGATGGAACAGATACATGTATACAATTGAACTCAGGTATCTCTTTAACACAACTATTTATTCGTCATACCTATCCGGCACCGGGTAAATACATGGCTTGTGTGAAAATATTGTTTGAAGGTGGGTGCATCGCTTCCGATTGTGATGAGGTAATAATAAGACCAACCACAAATGCATGCGGTGGTTACATGACTGATTCACTCGTTTCACCACGAACATTTAAGTTCAGAGGTTTTGCGATACACAATCCTGATGATCCTGTTGTTGCTTATCGTTGGACTTTTGGTGATGGCAGTGTTGCGACAGGAAGAGAAGTAACGCATCAATACAACGTCCCTGGTACTTATGAAGTTTGTTTAACAATAAAAACTCAGCGAGGTTGCGAAACAAGGATCTGTAAACCGCTGCATGTGCCTGGTAATACACAAGTCGCATTGCAGATCACACCAAACCCGGTTATCAATACTATGCATCTGTTGTTTTATTCAACACACAACGAACCCGTGATCATTAAAGTAGTAAACGGTTATGGTGTTGTAGTAAGAACATGGTCACGCAATGCAACACAAGGCGCCAACAACTGGGACCTTGATGTATCGACACTTCCGGCAGGTGCATATACATTGTATGTGCAATCGCCTAATCAATTATCAAGTCAGCTATTTATTAAAACAAATTAAAATCGTCAGGGCTACTAAAGCCGGGCCGCATTATCCGAAAGGGTAAGCGGCCTTTTTTTGGATGAAAATATTACCTGTGGGTTTTGCCCTCATTTTTTATTGTTGTAATTTTCTACGAACAAGACACTATCTGATGGAGGTCGAATTGAGATCTCAGCATCTAAATTCTTAGAAATGAAAAACAACCAATCCAAAGGCAACAAAATAGAAGAGGAAGTGGCTAGGAAGAAAAAGGAAATGGAAAAGATGCAGGAAGCAGCCGCTAAAAGGAGAAAGGAAATAGAAAAGAGAGAAATAGCTATTCTCAAAAAGGAAAATGATGCTGAAAGATCGAGAATAGCTTCGGAAAAATTGCAATTAAACTGGATTAAATGGAATATCACTTGCCTGGGTCTTGGATTTGCAGCCTACAAATTTTATTATGCGAGACTCGAGCATAACCAAAGTCCGATAGGACATTATATTACCGGGCAGGAGATCGGCATGTTTCTTATCGCACTTGGTTTTGTAACACTCGCATTTGCTACGATCCAACATAAAAAAAAGGTCGGGAATTTAAAATTACTATTGCCAACGATGCAGTATTCCTTATCCCTGCGGCTTTCTTATGTTATTCTTGTCTTTTCTATTTTAGTATTCCTTATAGTTATTTTAAGAACCTAACTTTTTTAAGGCAAAGATCAAATGGTAAAAGCCCCGACGAAGCGGGGCTTTTATTTTATAAAAAGTATGCAGAAAATTAATCACATGTCAACCCTGCAACAGCCGAAGCAAGCTCAGTTCCATTACTATCTTTCACCGACCAGCTTCCGGTAATCACTCCACCAGCATTTGAAGAAGGCCAAACAATACGAATAACTAACTCATCACATTCTGCCAAACCACCTTCAACACGAATATTTCGGTTAGAGCTGCCACCGGGTGTTCTTTGTCCAACTGTATATTCATTTGCTGTTCCCTGTGCCCAGCCATCTGCTGAAATAGTATTGAAATCAACAACTGTTCCATTGATATAAACAGTAGCATCAGCACCAGTAAAGTCTGTTAAACCGCCCTGAATTTTGATATAATCATATGCATCTTTTGATTTAAAAGTAAAGACCGCTTCACGTGAAGTGCCACAATAAATTGCTTCACCAGTGAACGAAGTTTCACATGCATCTACAGCTTCGATAACAAAACAATAAAACTCATTTCCGGTAAAATCGCACTCTCCTGTTTTGTCCTGACCTCCTTTACCGTCACAATTACCGTCAGATGAATTGTGCTTTGTCCGAAAAACATAATTACCAGGTTCTGCAAATGAACCGTTCCAACTTGCCTCGGCGGCATAGCACTCAAAATTGAGAATAGACTCCCATTCCAAATTGTCTGAGCAAGAAAGATCTTTATAAATTTTTACATCTCCAACAGTAATGTAACCTCGTTCAATTGAGATTCTTCCACAATCAATCGTGGCATCTATATCAAACGATTCATTGACATTAACCTGTTGCGGAGCTGTCAAAGTTACTCCGCCGGTTAAAATTGAGCCATTTTCTAAAAGCACTCCGGGAGTGTATGCTTCTGTAACTTCAGTGTTTCCTGATCTAGAAGCAGGAAGATCTGAGATCTTTGATTTTTGGCAAGAAATAATAACAAACGATGCAGTTAATACCCCTGCAATAAGGGTTCGGGTAAGTGTAGTTTTCATACAACTAGGGTTTTTAAATTTTTTAAATTTTAAAAAAACGGATTGTGTAGGTGGTTGTTCGGAAGGAGACCGGAAGTTAAATTTACTGGGGTATAATACGCCAGTAATCGAGTACAAAAATAATTCACGTTTCCGTTTTTCCTATAGTGCTTCTACGATTATATAAGATAATTGACTTCGAATAACTTTTAATTTTCCTCTTATCTTTTCATACTCAAAGATTTGATGTTAACAGAATATTTTTTAAATAAAAAAACCGTCCCGAAGAATCGGGGCGGTATGAGACCAAATTACTGACTGCTTATATTATTTTTTTTGATTGTGTTTTTATTTTTTTATTATGCTCAAATCAGAGCTTTGTAACAGTATAGGTCATTGTTGCAAAGTTCACAGTAATCTTATAGTTTCCGGCAGGTGTAGGGTTAGAAAATCCAGGATTTGCATCCTTTTGTTCAAATTCTCCTGCTAAAGCAGTCCCGCCTGTAAGCATATGAAATTGAGTGCCCCAATCTCCCAATGTTTGTATTAATTTATAACCACCCGCAGCAGCAAAATCTACATTAAGGGTGAAAACAAAATCATTCACTTTTGTAAACTTATACTTTGCATCAAGAGTTGCGCTGTTATTCCAACCATTAACATCTCCTACAATGTATAAATTTGCAGGAGGAGTTACTCTTACAGCGTCTGTTTTTGTTCCAGTGTAAGTTCCGTTTTGGAAATCCACAACAATTCTATACGATCCAGCATCAGGATTGGGGAAAGCTGGATTTGCATCCTTTTGTTCAAATTGGCCGGCAGTTGCAGTTCCTCCCGTGATCATATGATATTGAGAAGCCCAGTCACCCAGTGTCTGGATAAGTTTATATCCGCCACTGCTTGTAAAATTGAAAACTCCCGCAAAAGTTGTTTCATCAGTTTTATAAAAATAGTATCGGTTGTCTAAAGAAGCGCTGTTATTCCAGCCATTTACATCCCCAACAATGTATAATGCAGTGGGTGGAGATATTTTAGGAGGAATTTTATAGGGCGTCATTTTTATTTTAACAACATTGGAAATCTTCAACTCGTTATTGTTCCCGTAAGATGACTTCAGGCGAACATCCATATCAACGGGTACATTAAATGCATAACCACGGGCAAGTAGTAAGTCATTTAATTCCTTTCCAGTAAAGTTTGTAGTTAAATTTCCCACTATTGTTTTGGAATCAGTTTTGGCAAAATTCTTACCTGTTGAGTCCATTTCAATAACAAACTTATAGGTTGCAGTATCCGATGCATACTTAGGATTGGTCCAGTTTAATGTTAGTACAGTCTTATTTGCATCAGTAGGAGGAGGCGCAACATTAGTAGAAGAACTGCTTAATACACTTGCGGTGCCTTCCTGGTGAATGACCGGAACATCTGTTTTATCGCAGGCAGCAAAAGTCAATAAACTTATAATGACTATTAACCCGCTTATTTTATTGAATAGTTTCATTGTAATAGCTTTTAATTATTTATTGTTTTACAGCTGTGAACAATCCTAATTGGAAATCAAAACTGAGTTTGTAAGTACCAGCTACGGATGGTGCATTAAACTGTGCTGCATCTGCCTTTAAAAACGTTCCCGAGGTTGCGCTACCCGATAAAAATGAATATTGCGAACTCCAGTTCCCATTGTTCTCCTGAAGTATTTTATAACCACCGCCCGGGATCATTGGTACTATTAACTCATATAACGTACTACTGACCTTTGTAAATTTTTGTAATGCATCGTTAGGGCTGGATATCGGATTGCTCCAACCAGATCCCACTGCGCTTCCCGTGATCCATAAAGTACCCGTCGCAGGAAGCTCCACTTTTGGTGGAGGTGCAAAAGGTTTAGTTGTAAAAGAAATAACATTTGAAGTGAGTTTTACAGCTGGGCCAATACTTGAAGTAACTCTTAATTGAAGAGTATAATTTCTTCTCGGGTTAAGTTGCAATAACATATCATTTCCTAAAATAGCATTCAATTGCCCAACAGTATAGGACTTGGAAAGCTCTTTTGATATTACTGTTGTAACCTTTCTACTACTGGCAAAATTGGCTCCGAGTGTATCCATTTCAAGTGTGTAAGTCACATCATGTGAACTAAGCCCAGTGGAGAATTTATAATCTGGGTTTGTCCAGTTTATTACAAGAGCCGTATTTGCTTCGCTACCAGGTTCCAGAATTACATTGTTGGTTGAAGCAGTAATAGCTGGTGTAGTGCCTCCTTCATAAGAGATCGCACTAACATTTCTTTCGCAGGAAAAAAATATTCCTGTCGACAATAATGTAAAAAAGAGTTTTATATTTTTCATATCAACAAGTTTAATATTATTAGTAGCCGGGATTTTGTTTAAGATTTGGGTTTGCACTAAGGTCGGTTGATGGTATAGGAAATAAATTATACTTACTATCTACAGCCGTACCATTCTGTACACCTCCTTTCCATGCCCACAAATAAGAGCTGGTTGTAAATTGTCCAAATCGAATCAAATCAGTGCGTCTGAAACACTCCCAGAATAATTCTCTACCTCTTTCATTTATTATATAAGGAAGCGTTAGCTGTGCATTAGTTCCTGCAACTGGCCGGGCTCTCGCACTTAGTTGGTCAAGGTAACCAAGGGCTGTAGCATTACTGCCCCCAGTTCCACCTCTTAAAACGGCTTCTGCATATATTAAATAAATCTCAGCAAATCGAAATAAAGGGAAATCAATGTCAGTCCAATTTTTTCCCGGATCAAGATTAGGACCTACAGCACCTAATCTTGTTTTATTTCTGAATTTTGTAGTTGAAAATCCGTCCTTAGGAGCATCAAGAAGTTCAGTCATGTTTTGATTTTGACCCGAAGTCCAGAATTGCCCTCTTATATCACGAGCTGTATCAAACAATGCAAAAAACTGCTGAGTTACACGGGCACAATTCCAGGTTCCGTTTGTGCCTGAACTATCGCCGGATACACCAGCAGGTGCATGGGTCAGCATTGTAGTGCCACCCCAGTTTTGCGTGTATGTTCCATCATAATTAATGGTCAAAATGAACTCATCTGTATTCAGATGGTTGTCTGCCAGCATCAGTTCTTTGTATTTCGGATGCAAAGTATATCCCGCACCGATAACCTTGTTACAATAAGTAATTGCATCTGTATATTTAGGTGTAGCTGCATATACTTCAGCATTGAGATATATACGGGCCAACAATGCCCAGGCAGCAGCTTTATCTGCACGGCCGTATTCATTTGTCTTTGGAGCAATCAAATCGGCCTCAATGGCTTTTAACTCGCTTTCAACGTAAGCGAATAATTCTGCCCGTTTAATTTGCTTAGGTATCCCTACTCCGATAGCATCAGCTTCTGTAACGAATGGAACATTACCAAATAGATCCATTAATACCCAATAATGGTAGGCTCTTAAAAAACGAGCTTCTGCTTTGTATTTTCGAATACTGTCCGCGGTTGTTCCTGTCATTCCTCTCTTCGTCAAATTTTCGTCTGATGACTGCCTGATGAAATCATTAGCCAATGTTATTAAGAAAAAACTGCGATAATATGAACAGCCTACTGTTTGGTTGATAGATGACCATGTCATTTGGTGTATCCCAATCGGATCAGTATTACTATGATAATTCCAACCTGCTTCATCAGTACTTAAACATTGCAGATACCAGAACGATCTTAAAAAATCGGAGTTACCCTCATCAGATATTATCTGAGATGGAATATCGGGGCTGCCAGCACCACCAGAATTACCGGTAAGCGCCATAGAGCCATAAATTTTTGCCAACGCTTGCTTATACCCTAGTGAAGTGCTATATACATCATCTGCAGTGAGGTCATTAGTAGGCTTTAGATCTAATTGCTTTTCACAACCAGAAATAATTGCAAGGGTAACAAGAACCGCAATTATTATTTTAAAATTATTTTTTTTCATATGCTTATTCTTAAAAAATTATTTAGAAATCAAAGTATAACCCTAGAGCTATAATACGTGGTCTTGGATAAAAATTATTATCCACTCCATTACCGATCTCCGGATCAAGTCCTTTATAGTTAGTAATAACAAAAACATTCTGAACACTCAGGTTGGCACGTAATGTTGTTTTATCACGAAGCACCTTTCCAAAATTGTAACCAACATTTATATTATCCATCTTTAAAAAGGATGCATTGTTAATATAATAATCACTGAGAGGCTGTTGCTCAGTATTACCACTAAATTGAGTTTCCAGGTAATTGGTTGAAGCATTTCCCAATACGTATGCATTAAGTATTTGATTCAACCTTCCGTTATTACTGTATACATTATTATATACATAATTATTGAAGCTGGCACGCATTACTAAACCAGCATTCCATTTTTTATAGGTAACATAGGTGCTGAATCCAAAAAACATATTTGGATCGGATCTTTTTCCTTTATACTTATCATTTTCATTAATGATACCATCGCGGTTTAGATCTTCAAATAATCCTTCTATTGGCTTCCCGGCATTATCATATACCTGGTGGTATAGATAAAAAGTATTCTTACTTCCTCCTACAGCATTGATAAATGCAAATCCCTGGGAACCGCTGATGTTTGTAGTCGGAAACCCGATATAGTTAGGATCATCAGGAACTACTGTAAGATTTGTAATGGTATTCTTGTTGTAGGTTGCATTAAATGATACATCCCATGTCAGCTCTTGGTTTCTTACTGGTTGAGCATTAATGCTGAATTCGACGCCTTTATTTTCCATACTTCCTACATTAGCCAGGATGTAAGCAGAAAAATTTGTACCAGCGGGTTGAGGAACACTATTCAAAAGGTCCTTGGTCTTTTTTAAGTAGAAATCAATACTACCTGTGATTCGGTTATTCAGGAATCCATAATCAATGGCAATATTCGTAGTAGATGTTTCTTCCCATTTTCTATTGGCATAAAATCCGCCCGGCCTGAACATCTTATAATAAGTATTTCCAAAATAGTATTGAGCACTATTATTGCTTTGTGCATAATATGAGAGATAGTCATAATTTCCAATGCCATCCTGCTGGCCTGTTACACCATAACCTATTCTGAGTTTCAAATCTGAAATAGTCGAATTACTTGCAAGGAATTCTTCACTTTTTACTTTCCAGGCCAAAGCTACTGATGGAAAGAATCCCCATCTGTTATCGGGTGAAAACCTGGATGAACCATCACGACGAAGAGTTGCTGTTAGAAGGTATTTATTATCGTAAGCATAATTAACCCTTCCAAAAAATGAGAGAAGGGTATGTGCAGGTTTATCAAAAGCAAAAGCAGGATCTGAGTTTGGAAATTTAACTCCCCTGGCGTTGTAGCTGGCATAATTATAATTTGTAGTACGATAATAATTATACGCATACCCTGCCGTTGCATCAATACGACTCTTTATTGATTTTAGTTCCTTAATATAATTTAAATAGAACTCTGTTACATAATTCGCTTTCGTTTGCTTGTACTGATTATTTTGTCCGCCTGTGCTATATTCAAGTGACGAACTGTCAGAAACAAATATGGTACCTGTACCTTCTGACACATCATATCCCAAATTAACATTAACATGTAAGTCGGGAAGAAAATGTAATTTATAATCAGCTTGTAAGTTCCCGATGCTTCTTTTCGAGTTGCTATTATCTTCCCTGTCATTAAGCATTGCAACTGGATTTCTTCCGGCTCTGTTATATGGTTGACCATAAGTAGCCCCCGGGTTTGGATCAAGCCATTCCCAATATCCACCATATCTTTTGCTATCTGAATAAACAGGTTTGGTAGGATCAAAATTAATAGCAGCTCCAATGGCGCCTTGATTGGCAAACCTGTATTTCTGCTGACTTGCTTTTAAGTTAAGGTCAATTTTTAGATGCTTATCAAAAAGAACAGGGTTCAATACAACAGCTGCAGAAAATTTTTCAAGATGATCAGTTTTTAAAACACCTTCCTGGTTTAAATAACCCAATGATAACCTGTAAGGAAGTCCTTTTACACCGCCCGTTAAGCTAACATTGTTATCTGTTCCAAATGCTGATTGATAGATTTGATCCTGCCAGTTTGTATTGGCCGTTCCAAGTTGTGCGATCTTATCTGGTGTGCCAAGAGAATTTACAATAGAACGAACCTCATCGGCATTTAAAACATCTACTTGCTTTGTATTTGATGAAATTGAATTTACAGTGCTAAAACTTACTTTCAATTTATCGCTTCTGCCTTTTTTAGTTGTAATGATGATAACGCCATTCGCAGCTCTTGTTCCATATATTGCAGCAGCAGATGCATCTTTTAAAACAGTAAAAGACTCGATGTCGTTTGCATTAATAAAGCTTAGGGGATTATTGCCTCCGGCAATACCTCCATTATCAAGCGGCACTCCGTCAACTACAATTAATGGATCGTTGCTGGCACTTAAGGAAGATCCGCCTCTGATCCTGATTGTACTTCCAGAACCCGGTTGACCTCCGTTGGAAATAATCGAAACACCAGGAACTTTTCCAGCGATCAATTGTTCCGGTGTAGTAATGGCTCCTTTTATGAATTCCCTTGATGTTACAGTAGCAATGGACCCCGTAAGATCCTTTTTGCGGGTAGTACCATACCCCGTTACTACTACTTCACCAAGTGTCGTATTCGTATTTACAAGTTGTATATCTATTGATGAACCTTTAATAGATACTTCTTGTTGATCATAACCGACAAATGAAAAAATGAGAACAGTTGTTGACGAGCTGACTGATAGCTGATAAGTACCATCAGCCTTTGTTTGGGTGCCTGTGGTGCTGCCTTTGGCAGTAACCGTAACACCTTGCATTGCTGATCCATCTTTTGAATCAGTAACCTTACCCGTAATTATCTTTTCCTGTGAGTAGCCTGCTATTGATAAAAATAACAAGCAGGGAAAGATAATTGCCTTAAGCAATTTTTTGCAGTACATAAGCAGAATTGTTGTTAGGTTCCAAAATATAAAAAAAGTCAAATGTGTATCCGAGACACAAAGTTGTGTTTTTTTTTATTTCTGCAAAATTTAGTTTTAGGGTTACGGGTTTTGATTCATGACTCCGAACTTTCCCAGTTTCTCTAATTCCATAAAACTTCTTATCGTATTAAATCCTAAGTTCGATGCCTATTGTGCAATCGTTTACATAGACGGTCAAAAAAATCATCCTTTCTAACCAATTCTTAAAGTGGATTGCCTAACTATTAATAAAGGATCAAGCACAATTTTTTGTTTGATATGCTGTTCCTTTTTTTCCATTATATCTACCAAAAGATTTAATGCCGACTTCCCCATTCTGATAGTTTGTTGATCAACCGTTGAAAGAGACGGAGTAATATGTTCTCCAAACAATTCATTTGCAAAACCAATGATACCCATTTGGCCAGGTATCATGATATTTCGTTCTTTTAATTTACTGATCGCTCCCAAAGCAGTAAAATCCTCTGTCGCAAAAATTGCATCAGGAGGATTTGAAAGAGATAAAAAATATTCTGTTCCTGTTTTACCAGATTCGATAGAAATATTACCAGGATAAATGAGATCCGGATCCATTTTAATTTTATTGGCCTGAAGTGCTCCCATATATCCTTTCATACGATCATGAAAATTTTTCAGATGTTGTGGCCCCGATATATGGGCGATCCTGGTATACCCTTGTTGGATCAGATGTTCGGTAGCATTGAAAGCCCCTTTGTAGTCATCTATCACCACTGAATCAATTCCGAGATCATCAGCTGTTCTGTCAAAAAATACAAGTGGAATACCCCTTTTCTTTATTTCTAAAAAATGTGAATAATCGATCGTGTCTTTAGCAAGAGAAACAAGGATACCATCTACCCTTGCTGTTAAGAATGTTTCTAATCCTTTTTCTTCAAACTCCCTGCTTTCATTAGATTGGAACAGCAAAACATTATATCCGTTTGAATTTGCTACACTTTCTATCCCGTGTACAACAGATCCGAAAAAATTAATTTCTGCGCTAGGAATTATAACTCCAATAACATGAGTTTTACCTGACCGGAGAGAAGATGCGATCCTGTTTCTCTTATAATTAAGTTTTGAAGCTGTAAGCTGTACTGTTTGTTTTGTTTTCTCGCTAATTCCTGGGTGATTACTTAAAGCCCTGGATACTGTTGCCGGTGTAGTATTCAATTCCCGTGCAATATCTATTATCGTAGTCTTGTAAGACACTGATGCAATCGTTTACACAAGTTTAAAGTTTTTCTTCCTCCTAAACAAAATAATATTTTAAACCCGAGGCACTTTCTGTAAAAACTCTTGTGGCGAAGAGGTAAACCAAAAAGGTTGAACATTTTGTTATTCAATACATTTGTTTGTGTAATTCTTAGCATATGACCAGAAAATATTTTTTTATCCCCCTCCTGTTTTTTTCAAGCCTATGCTTTGCCCAGGATGCCTGGAAAATAAAAGCTGATAGGATCGACCCAACAAATTATTACGGAATTACAGTTGCAAATGGAATGATCGGTGTTGTTTCATCACCGGAGCCATTTAAAATAAAAGATGTTGTGCTTGCAGGGGCTTATGACCTGTATGGTCGCGGAAGGGTCAGCAATTTTTTAAAGAGCTTCAATTTGTTGAACATGTACCTGGAAATAGATGGAAAAAGAATTGAGGGGAGATTCGTTGTTAACATGCAACAGGAGCATGACATGAAGAAAGCTTCTTTCACTACAACATTTGATCATAGCGATAAGGCTTCCGTTACTTATACATATTATTCATTGCGTCATTTGCCCTATACCGTATTGATGGATGTGACTGTTACTGCAAAAAAAGATTTTGTAATGACCAGTGCAAGTGTGATGGAAGCACCCGATGCATTGAAAGACGTTCAGAACTATTATAATGAGATAGACAGGCCGCATGTTGTTATTAGTTTACTTACCTCTTCTGCAAAAAGCCCGACAGGTAAACTATTGATGTGTGCAAGCAATACATTTTTATTTAATGAGCCTCATGGTAACGAACCAAGAGTGATCCACGAAATGTGGGATAATAATATGCACCTGATGAAATTTACCAGGAAAATGAAAGCAGGTGAAGCATATCGCTTCTCTATTGCAGGCTCATCTATCACTTCTGCTCATCATGATGACCCATTAAATGAAGCAGAACGGGCAACCATATTTGCAAAGCTGGAAGGAAGAGAAAGACTCATCAATTTTCATACAAAAGCATGGGAAGAATTATGGAAGAGTGATATTATAATTGAAGGTGATCCGCAATCACAACAGGATGTTCATAGCATGTTGTATCATCTTTATTCTTTTTCAAGAGAAGGCACTGCGTTCTCTCCTTCACCAATGGGATTAAGCGGCCTTGGTTATAATGGTCATGTTTTCTGGGATACAGAATTATGGATGTATCCATCAATACTGGTGCTTCATCCTGAAATTGCGAAAAGCCTTGTTGAGTACCGCTATCAACGACTCGACGCGGCAAAACGAAATGCATTTAGCAAAGGATATAAAGGAGCAATGTATCCGTGGGAAAGTGCTGAAACAGGTGTTGAAGAAACACCAGTGTGGGCATTAAGTGGTCCTTTTGAACATCATATCACAGCATGTGTTGGCATTGCTGCCTGGAATTACTATTGTGTAACACAAGACAAACAATGGTTGAGAGAAAAAGGTTATCCCATACTTTCCGCCACCGCAGATTTCTGGGCAAGCCGTGTTGAAAGAAATGGCCCTGGTCATTATGATATTAATAATGTAGTAGCGGCAGATGAGTGGGCCGAAAATGTAAATAATAATGCTTTCACAAATGCTGCTGCCAGGTCTAATCTTCAATTTGCCACTGAAGCAGCAAAGATCTTAGGAACAACTCCTAATGCTGATTGGATGAATGTTGCAAACAATATCCCTATTCTAAAACTTGAAAATGGTGTAACAAAAGAGCATGCATCATATAATGGTGAAGGGATAAAGCAGGCCGATGTTAATTTATTATCATATCCCCTGAAACAAATCACTGACCCGGCGCAAATAAAAAAAGATCTTGAGTACTATGAAACAAGAGTACCAAACGAAGGAACTCCCGCAATGACGCAAGCTGTTTTTACAACACTGTATGCTAGATTAGGCAATGCTGAAAAAGCTTATCACTGGTTCAAAGAATCATATATTCCGAATCTTAATCCACCGTTTCGAGTTATTGCAGAAACAAAAGGTGGCACCAATCCATATTTTGCAACCGGTGCCGGTGGGATTATCCAATCCTTACTAATGGGCTTTGGAGGTTTGGATATCACTCCAACAGGAATCGTACAATTAAAAACTTCATTGCCAAAACAATGGAAAAGTATCACGCTAACAGGTGTTGGCACTCAGAAAAAAACATTCACTGTTAAATAAAGAGGATTTGTATCTTTAGGAACTTGAAAAAAATTGCTGGCATACTGCTTCTATCCCTCATGGTATTTAACCTTGCCGGTTATCGATGGTTATTTTCAGCAATTGAAAAAAATGCAACTGCCAATCTCGAACAAAAAATATCTGCTGGCAAGTACAGTGAAGAACAGTTGGTGGAGATCCGTATTCCGCTTAACATGCCATATTATTCTGATAAGGATTATGAAGAAGTTTATGGTGAAACGGATTGGAATGGCGAGCATTATCAATATGTAAAAAGAAAAGTAAGCGCAAATACGTTATACCTACTTTGTCTTCCCAATAAAGAAAAAACCAGTATTGTTAAAGTAAAGAATGAATTTACCAAAGCCGTGAATGATATTCCCGGAACCAAAGAAGGTTCACAACAAAAAAGTAGTTTGGTAAAATTGCTGACAACTGAATTCCGCGTAAATGAAACTGCATTTAATATAAATAATTATTCCATTAGCTCCTTATCCTTTGTTAGTAGAAATGCAGATGCAAAAGATCTGTTTATCCCACTCACAGATGCGCAACCTCCTGAAGCCTGATTGTAATTATCCAATTCAGAGCTACCCATAGAAAATATTTTTCTTACTTATTTTAATTTCAATGAAATCATTAAGGCTTTTAGTGCCCGTGTTATTGCTGGAAGCAGTCAGTTGCACAGAAAAAGGTTCGCAAACTGATCTAAAATTTTTTGACAACCAGGTTCTTTATTGTAAAACTGTAAAGAAGCTGAATGATGTAGTGCTGGAAAATAATTTTCCTCCAATGATCGCTACACGTAATTATGTGTATGCAAGTATCGCTGCGTTTGAATGCATCGCTGCGGGTGATGATAATTATATTTCACTTGCGGGGCAGATCAAACATATGCCTGCCATGCCAAAACCGGAGAAAGGAAAAGACATTGATTTCACGTTAGCTTCATTATTTGCTTTTACTAAAGTTGGGAATGCTGTTACGTTTCCCGAAGGAAGCATGATGGATTATTATGATGGTCTTAAAAAAATGGCTGATAGCATTTATATGTCACCGGATGTTTTAAAAAACACAATGGATTTTTCTGACAGCATTGTTGCTGCCATTCTTCGTTGGAGTAAAAAAGATAACTATGCTCAGACAAGAACAGCGGAAAGATATACAGTGTTATATAATGTTACCGGCCGTTGGATACCAACACCGCCGATGTATGGCACCGCAATAGAACCACATTGGAATGAAATAAGACCAATGATTTTGGATTCAGCTTCACAGTTCAGACCACCACCACCGCCCGTCTGTGATCCTGTAAACAAAAATAGTGACTATTGTAAGGCAATGATGGAAGTAAAAACAATTGGTGAAAATCTTACTGACGAACAAAAACATATTGCTGATTTCTGGGATGATAATCCTTTTAAGTTAAATGTTGTTGGTCACGTAAATTTTGTTACTAAGAAATTTTCTCCTCCGGGTCATTGGATGAACATAGTTGGTATTGGCGCAAAAGCTGCAAATGCTGATTTTAAAACAACGGTAGCTGCATATGCTGAAACTGCCATTGCTTTATACGACGCATTCATCAGTTGCTGGGATGAAAAATTCAGGAGCAATTATGTTCGCCCTGAAACAGAAATAAATAAAATAGATGAGAACTGGCAGCCTTATATTCAAACGCCGCCCTTTCCATCTTATACAAGTGGTCATGCCACTAATAGCTCGGCTGCCGCTGAAGTGATGACACATTGGTTTGGTGATAATTTATCATTTACCGATACTTCATTACTTGAGTTTGGAATCAAAAACCGTGAAATAAGATCTTTCCGAGCTGCTGCAGATGAAGCTGCAATGTCCCGGTTATATGGTGGTATTCATTACCGCTTTGATAATGAGAATGGCTCAGCAGCGGGAAAAAAACTTGGAGAGTTTATAATATCCCGTTTAAAACTTAAAAAATAAATTAATTAAAACGAAAACTGCTTATTATTATGAAACGCATTTATTTAATCATCGTAATTTTAGTTGCAGCAACATATCAGCAAACAAATGCACAGGGATGTGTTGCAATTAGAGGTACTGCTGGTATTTGTGGTCGTCCTTCTGAAGCAAGGGGCTGGGAGCTTAATCTCAATAACCGCTACTACAAATCATATAAACATTTTGTTGGCAAAGAAGAACAAACACATAGAGAGGAAGAAGGCAGCAATGTGATCAATAATGCTTATGAACTGGATATTACAGCAATAAGAACCATTAACTCAAGATGGTCAATTGCAATGACAGTACCTATCATGAATTTTGCCCGTTCTTCTTTGTATGAACATGATGGCAGAACAAGACACAGCACTCATTCATTTGGCATAGGTGATGCAAGATTTTCTGCTTACAGATGGATGTTTGATCCTAAGACTGCACACAAAGGAAATATTCAACTCGGTTTAGGAATAAAATTGCCAACAGGTAGTTATAACTACACGGATTATTTCTACAAAAAAGCAGACTCCAGTGTTCTTGGTCCAGTTGATCAATCCATTCAACCAGGAGATGGTGGCACAGGCATAACTTTTGAAATGAATAGTTTCTACAATTTCAGTCATAAAATTGGTGTATATGCAAGTTTCTTTTACCTGACTAATCCTCGTGAAGTAAATGGTACATCAACAGCAAGAGGGGGTACGCCAAACGCAACAGCAAAAAAATACAATACAGATGTTATGAGTGTGCCAGATCTTTTTATGGCTCGCGGAGGATTAAGCTATATGGTTAAGCAATTTAATTTTGCTGGTGGCATTCGTATTGAAGCTCTTCCTTCAAGTGACCTTATCGGTGGTGACCGCGGATTCAGAAGACCTGGTTATATTATTTCAGCTGAACCTGCAGTTACTTATGTTGCCAAAAAAGTAAGTTTTAATCTTGCGGTTCCTTTTGCTTTAGAAAGAAATCGTACACAAAGCGATTCAGATAAACGTCGTTCACAAGATACAGGTACACATGTACAGGGTGATGCTGCATTTGCTGATTACCTAGTAAGTGTTGGTATGACTATTCGCCTCTGATCATAACCGTTAACCATTAAACCTTGAAGGAGAAAAGAGTGAAAATATCTCATCTCTTTTCTCCTTTTTTTAGATCGGATCACTTCTTTTATGGAAAAACTTTTAATAATGAAAAAAATATTTTTGATCCCTATACTCATTGTCTTTACTTCTTTGACATGTTTATCACAAACAGATATTGATGGTATCATGATGGAAAAAAATGGGTTTTGTGTTGGCCCGATGTTCGGATACAGCAGCTGGAAAAATTATTGGGAAGGAACATTAAAAAGAGAAAACCTGAATCTTGGAACGGTTTATACAAAAGTGTTTAGTGTTATGGGCAACTATGGAATCAATAACAAATTGAATGTACTATTTAGTTTGCCTTATGTATTAACAAAAGCTTCTGCCGGTCAACTTAATGGCCAGGAAGGTTTGCAAGATCTTTCTCTTTGGATAAAATGGAAAGCCTATAGTAAGAAAGTTGCTTCAGGTCGTTTATCATTATTTGCAATTGGCGGTTACGGGTTTCCCGCGTCAGACTACACAGGAGATTTTCTACCTATGTCGATCGGGTTAGAAAGTAAAAATCTTTCCTTGCGTGGAATGGCCGATTATCAAAGAGGCTCATGGTTTGGTACTATATCCGGCACCTATGTAGTAAGAAGCAACATTACGCTTGATCGTGATGCATATTATACAACACAAATGCATTACAGCGATGAAGTAGATATGCCCGATGCTGCATCATTTAATATAAGAGCCGGCTATCGTAATAAAGGATTAATTGCAGAAGCAGTATTTGACCACTGGAACACACTGGGTGGGTTTGATATTACGAGAAACAACATGCCTTTTCCCAGTAATGAAATGGATATGTCCAGGATCGGGTTCAATTTTAAATATGATATGCCTTTTCATCCGCCGCTTTCTTTAACAGGAAATGTGATGACGACAATATCAGGAAGAAATGTTGGGCAGGCCACCGGGTACAATGCCGGGATATTTTATGTAATTGATTTTACCAGGAAAAAGAAAACCGATTCTGATGATTCAAAAAAATAATAAAATGAAAAAAATATTTATACCAGTAATATTATTTGCTGTTTTAATAAATTCCTGTTCAAAAGATATCACTGAACACAATCTTGAATTCCCCGCATTACAACCAGCTTCTTTAGATATCAATGCCGGCACATGGAAGCCTATATTGTTAACCGGGCCAACAGAGTTTGCAGTGCCTGCGCCGGGTGCAACAAATACACCTGACTATATCGCTCAGGTAAATGAGATAAAAACATGGCAGGTTGATCTTTCAAAAGAAGAAAAAAGAATTGTAGAATATTGGAGTGCAGGTGCTGTTTTACGTTGGAATGAAATTATGAGAGAACTGGTTGCCAAACATAATTTACCCCCATATCAAAATCCCGATGGCACTTATCCGGTTCCCAACGCAAATAATCCGTTAGCATATCCTCAATTTCCATTTGCTAATCCTCCATATGCATCGAGAGCTTACGCTTATGTAGCAGCTGCTCAGTATGATGCATTGGTAGCAGCATGGCATTATAAAAAGTTATACAATCGTGCGGCTCCGTATACTGTGGACGCAACAATAAATGCATTGATACCAAAATCAGATATTCCATCTTATCCTTCAGAAGATGGGGTTGTCGCAGGTGTTGCCAGCGAAATGATGAAACTTTTATTTCCCGGGGACCAGGATTTTATTCAACAAAAAATTGAAGAACATAAAAAAGCAAGATTGATCGCCGGAGCTAATGTTCGTAGCGACCTGGATGCAGGTGAAGCACTAGGGAAGGCAGTTGCACAAAAATTTGTAACAAGAGCAAGAGGTGACAGAGCTGGTACTGCAGGTGGTAGCCTTGCTATTCAGTCCCAAATGGAACAAGATTGTATCGCCAGGGGTGAGATACCATGGATGAGCCTGGAAAACCCCAAAAGGCCAGGCATGCTCATGTTATTTGGAAGAGTAAAAACATGGCTGTTCGACTCATTAACAATGGTAACAACAATTCGTCCTCCTGCCCCTCCGTCAACTTCTTCACAAAAATTCAAAGAGGAACTGGAAGAGGTGTATAGTTACAGTACCAGTCTTACACCGGAGGGAAGGGCTATTGCTCATTATTGGGCCGATGGGGTCAGCACGCCTACGCCACCGGGCCATTGGAACCAGATAGCTGCTGAAGATTTTGTAATACAAAATTTCAGCGAAGTAAGATGGGCAAGAAATATGGCATTATTGAATATGGCAATGATGGATGCGGCTATTGTTTGCTGGGATGCCAAATATTTTTATTTCAATCCGCGTCCACCACATATGGATAACAGGATAAAAACGGTAACCGGTTTACCTAATTTCCCATCTTACCCTTCCGGACACTCAACATTTAGTGGTGCCGCCGCGACACTATTGGCGCATATTATTCCTTCAAAGGCAACTAAATATACTGGTATGGCCGAAGAGGCATCTCTGTCACGAATGTACGCATCCATTCATTATCGAAGTGATTGTGAAAAAGGTTTAGAATCTGGAAATAAGATCGGTGAATATGCAAAAACAAGAGCCAGGACTGATGGAGCAGAATAAATTATTTACGTTTTTTACTAGGACATAATATAAGCATATAAAACCCCTTCGATTCAACGCGGGGGTTTATTTTAATCTTAAACATTCTTAATCGCTTCATGATTTGTTTTTTTAATACTTACTCAATTAATAATAATGCCTTATATCCCTCTCGAAGAACATTTGCCCGGTATCACCGGTTTATTAGAATACCGAAAGGATACTGCAGCTCCTATTCGTGAATTAACTCAGGTCTTGTTGCGTGGCCCCTCCACTTTAACCGAAGGCGAAAGAGAATTAATTGCAACAATTGTATCGCATCGTAATCAATGTACTTTCTGTGTTACTGCACATACCGCGGTAGCAAATATTTTATTGGAAGAAGAAAATACATCGGCCAGGATAAAAGAAGATATAACCACTGCACCCGTAAGTAATAAAATGAAAGCATTATTAACGATCGCTGCACAGGTTCAGGAAAGTGGTAAAAGTGTAACGGCTGGATCAGTACAAAAAGCAAAAGATTCCGGGGCTACTGATATGGAAATTCATGATACAGTTTTAATAGCAGCTTTGTTTTGTTTATACAATCGCTACGTAGATGGACTTTCTACTGTTACTCCTGCTGACCCGGCATTTTATAAAGGGCTTGGACAAAGATTAAAAGATCATGGCTATAATCGTTTACCACAAGGATATGATCATTTAAAAAAAAGTAATCAATAAAAATTGACATTTACACTATATGAAAAAGATATTTTGGTTTGGTTTGATCGGGTTACTGTTATTTGAAATTGCAAATGTGTATTTCATAATGCCAATGCCCGGCAGCCAGCAAATGAACACTATTGATCTTGCCTATTTTCTTTATAAATGGCGTTGGATATTCCGGGGTTTATTCGCCGGAATGATCTTTATTGGTTTATTCAGAACCCAATGGAAAAGAAAATGGGTATTGTTTTTTCCAATAGCTATCGTTGGCGCTATTGTGTATGTGACAAATTTTGTAATGGCCGCAGATGCCATGTTTAAACAACCCAAACATTTGTTGCTTGTGAGTACAGAATCGAATAAAGTTGATTCAAACAGGTTAGTACTGGGTGTTTCAATTAATGGCGAGGCGAAGGCTTACCCCATCCAGTTTTTAGGTTATCATCATCATATACAGGATACCGTGGGTGGCAAACCTGTAATGGTAACATATTGTACAGTATGCAGGACCGGTCGTGTATTCGAACCTGTCGTAAGCGGTAAAAAAGAAAAATTCAGGCTTGTCGGCATGGATCATTTTAATGCTATGCTGGAAGATGCTACTACAAAAAGCTGGTGGCGACAAGTTACCGGTGAAGCAATAACTGGTGTGTTAAAAGGACAACAACTGCCGGAAATATACAGCACCCAAACTTCATTGGCAGATTGGCTGAAATTAAATCCTACTTCGCTTATTATGCAAGCGGATGAAAATTTTATAGGATCATACGACAGCACTTTCAAATTTGAAAGCGGCGCCAGCAAAAGTCACTTAACAGGAACTGATAGTCTATCATGGAAAGATAAATCATGGGTGATCGGTGTAAAGGCTGGAAAGGAAAGTAAAGCCTATGATTGGAACCAGTTGAAAAAAGAAAAACTGATACATGATAAAATTGGCA
>DATDCP010000388.1:0-3376 GCA_036524255.1 Chitinophagaceae bacterium | reverse complement strand
CGAAAACAATTTTTCTACCCGCCATTCTCACGATTAATCCATGTTACTTTTAAACATAAGATAAAAGAAGTGGTAGAAAAAGCTTCTCATTTTTTTGCAGATGGATTAAAAGCAAAATATGGTCAATACTTAGTTGGTCCTGCAGAACCTGTTATCAACCGGATCCGTAACCAGCATTTAATGGAACTATTGATTAAACTTCCCCGTGATTCAAGGATGATCGCAAATTGCAAAAAGGATATGCTGGAGCAGGTTGCTCTTCTTCATCAGCATAAAAGTTTTAAGAGTGTGACTGTGGTGAATAATGTGGGGCCCCTCTAAATTTCCCCGAAGGGGAGACTTGCCATCACACAGGCCTGACTTCTGAAATAGTTCTGCATGTTTGGAATTAAACTAATGTCGAGGTGGTAGAATAAAATGTTTGACATTAAACTGAAGCACCGCTCCCTCCATTTCGGGGAGGGAGTTGGAGAAAGGGGCTTTTACCAGTTATAAAAAACAACAAAATAAGTAAGCACTATCAATACAATTATCCACAAGACATTTTTGAAAGCGAAAATTGATTTTTTGAGATAGTCATTTTTTTTGGGGTAAAAAAGAGGGTAGGCAGTATAACATTGCACATCGTATAAAATACTATTATGCAGATCTCTTCTTTCTTTTTCAGACAAATGAAGTTTCTGGTAGTTCCCGTTGGAAAACCAGGCGTCAATTTGTTTTATCTCTGCCGGGCTTGCAATACCCCCTATAAATCGTTCAAGCTTTGGTTTTAAGATCTCTGTTTCCATAATTTTATCTTGGTTTAAAGATTGAATGTATTGCGAACCCCCAATCGAATATTATTAAATAATAACCTCCAATCGAGAGTAAAACTTAGTTCCTTCTGAGTTTTACTTGATCTGGTTTCATTACTCTCTGCGTAAGACCCTTTTTCAATGGACGTTTTTGGTGTCAGGGAAACGGGCCGATAGGCGGACTTTAGATTATTAAAAGAAAATTCCGCATTCAGGTACTCCATCAATTCTGTATCACAAGGCTCTTCAGAAACTTTTTTGTATAAATAATAAGCTATTTTTTTCCTGACCCTTTCATGCAAATAAAGCTGCAATGAGAAGTTTGCAAGGATATAGCAACGGTATTCCCATAATTCAATAAAGATATTCCTGGTTATTTCAGCAGCTGTTTCCCCGGATCTTGTTTTGCCATATGAGTACTGGTATATACAAAACCAATACCGGCTGATCAATTCTTCAAAAGCAGTTGTATTATCAATGCGGATCGCATCCAGCAATTCTGTATCAGTAGCGTGGCTTTGGCTCATAGTCCTTCAGTTTAATGGTGTTGGGGCAATCTGAAGGTTTTTCGAAGGATGGACTATCAATTTACGACTAAAACTTGTATAAACATTTAGACGATGTGATATTATTCTTAGAAATAATTTTAAAGGATTTCTTCGCTCTTGAGGAATCTGTTTAAAAGGCAAAAGATATTTCTTATTTAATTTGTTTTAAATGATTGAAAGATAATAGCTGGTAAGGGTTATCTAAAAATGAAAAATGGACATCCAGGGAGATTTTCCGATTGCGGGAACCACTAGCAAATTATGTTACCGGCAAGGATTCGTACTTATACCGGTTCCTTAGCATAGCTTCTTCAGATCCCGCCAAATATAGCAACCATCAAATGTTCCTTTTTCGGAGTATAATCTTTCGCCACCCATTGCCTCATGAAATGCACAAGAGGGATTCTGTGGAACACCAAACAGGGTCATATCATTCATTCCATTACTTAAGAATCGGTCTACAACATGGGCGAACAATTTTTTCCCCAGACCAAGACGCTGGTAATTGCTAAGAAGGTAAATTTTATTCAGATCACCATGTTGTTCAGACGAGCTTTTATTTTTAGATATTATTCCTTTTGCAAATCCAACCAGCTTGTTATTTTTATCAACAACTAAAATACAAAACCAGGATCCGTCATTTTCTTCCTTAAAAGATTTATTCCATTGGAATTGTCTTAGCTTGATATTCGGTTTGCCCCTATAAGTTTGTGCCCATGTTATTGCATGAAGTTTTCCAAGTTCGGGAATATCATTTTCAGTTGCATCTCTGAAAATAAATGAGTCAACTGTCTCCCCACGTTCATGAAGTTTTTGCAGGTTGACTTTCTTTGAAGGTCTTTTAAGACTATTCAGATAACGCAGAATACCTGTTATGAAATTTTTCAATTTCATTTTTCAGCTAATTCTCTTATTTCCCTGTTCTCATGTATAAAAATGCCTTCCTCTTTTTTCTTTGCTAAAGCTACCATAACTTTTGCCACTTCTTTTCCTTGAATAGCTTTGTATTTTTCGGGAATGAGAAATGAAAGAGATGTCATCACTGCTTTACCAATATTTTCTCCAAGCCGAAATTCTTTTCTTTCCCCAAGTAACAACGATGGCCGCATGATATGAACGATTTCTAAACCTACGCTTTTTACAGCCTCCTCCGTTTCCCCTTTTAAATGTTGATAGAAATTCCTGCTTTTTGAATTTGCACCTGCAGATGAGACAAGAATAAATTTTTCACAGCCTGTCATTTTACAAAACCGGGTAAGTTTAACAGGGATATCAAAATCAATTTTGCGATAAGCTTCTTTATCACCTTTTACTTTTTTCATTGTTGAACCTATGGAGCAGAACACAACATCGCTATTGCTTAAGGCCACAAGCAAGGAATCGCTGTCATTAAAATCAACGATCTTCTTCTCAAGTTTTGCATTTGAAATGTCAATTGGCCTGCGAACAAGAATTCTTACTGTATCAAAGTAGGAATCGTTCAGCAATTCTTCAAGTATATAACTGCCGATCAAACCTGTGGCGCCAATCAATGTAGCTGTCATTTTTTATTATTTGTATTCATATACTACATAACCCCATGGTTCGATCTTCCATTCCTTATCACTCAATGGTTCATTCGTTCCCATAAATACATTATAAGGATTGCCATGCAGATCTTTGTCTGTTACTTTTATCGTTTGTTCGACTTTGGAAAGATTTAGAATAACAAAAACTTTTTTGCCATCTTTTTCTCTCTGGTAAGCATATAATGCTTTCGGATCACCTACATTTATTTTTTTGAAAGAAGCATCAGCTGCAAGAGCAACATTGTTTCTTCTAAGTTCAAGTAAGGTCTTATAAAATTTCTCTCTACTTAATTTGCTAAAAACAATTGTGTCTTTTTCAAAAAATGGTATTGCTTCTAATACAGGTTCTTCTTGCCCGCTATAAACAAGGGGTACGCTGCGATAAAGTGTTTGTGATAAAACTGCAAACGGCGCATGAACTGACCCCGGCATTGTCTCATAGTCTGCTTTATTCCAGCTGTTCTCG